>CAWUKP010000041.1:0-12872 GCA_963922975.1 uncultured Spongiivirga sp.
ATCTTGCTGACGGCATAGGTGGCTGCGTCCCTCTCCACTTTGTTCGTCACAAAGGTGAACGAGAGTTGGTAAATACTTACCAACGCAAATAGCCAAGCAAATACTTTTACTAGTCCTTTATTTTGCATGATTTAATTTTTTTAGGTCTTTCTGGAGACCTGGCGATATCGCCTGTTTGTTTATTGAAATGAAATGGTGTGAAGCGCTATCTCAGAACTTCACAAGTTTTTGGAGAAAAAAGCTAGAGAGCTTATCACTAGCACATTTGTTTAGGGCCTGCCCTTACTGGAGGTACATTGAAAGGGTTTCGTCGAATAAGCTGAGCTTCAGCAGCAGGAAAGCCCAAAGGCTCTGTTGATGGCTCAAAAGCATTCGTGCTCTTGAACTCAACCACTGCACCCTGCACGTCTGGGAATGAAACCGCGGGGTTCTCAAAAGGTGTTTCCACCACAAAAGCATCTAGATGAAAAGTTTGATGCTGGTGCAGATCTGATACACTTAGTCTATAGGTATTTTCAGGAATGGAAGGTACTTCAGGCTGCGGTTCGTTCGACTCATCAATGAAAAAATCATCGTTTGTAGCCAAACTGTTCTTCACCGTTTCGGTAGAATGGCTGCTGTAATACGTAATGATGAGTTGCCCTTTTTCTGAAGGCACTACTGAAAGTTGATCAACACCTAAGCTCTTTAGCTGGTTTTTGACCAAAGTGACCACACTTTCTACTTCCTCCGTATCGATAGATTGACTCGTAAACTGTACGACAATCTCTTGATTAGGCGCATGCTGTTGCTGCACCCCTAATCGAATGATTACGAGCGTGATAAGGAGTCCGAAAAAACTTCTTTTAGAAAGCATGACGGCAAATATAGGGTTATCGGCAGGAATTGGCAATACTAATTTTTGCCTAGTTCATTAAAAAAGGCGGTCCTATGGCCGCCTTTTGGTTATCGATTATTGGTATGCTTATTTCTTAGATGGGAAATCCAGTTGCTAAGCGGTATACAAAGGCGTACAGAATCACTCCAATCATGGCAAAACAGAACCATGAAAATCCTTTGAATACGCTTACTAGGAATTTGTTATTCCATCCTTCAAAAAAGTCGTTATATAAATCTTTTACGAGTACTAATGTTGTCATAGGTTTGGGCTTTTACGTTACAAATACAATTCAAAGAAACTGCTCTACGACCTTTCACTGAATTTTTCTTGTCCAAAAACCTCATATTTTGGATTAAAAGGCAACCGACCCTATTTTCACGATGAACTACACAATTTTTTCCGTTCACAACAAAAAGCGCCCTTCTCACAACAAAAAAGCAGCCTTTCAGCTGCTTTCTTATTAGAAGTAGAGGTTTACTTCCTCTATTTTTAGACGTCTAAGGTGCCGTTGGTATTCCTAACGGCTTCTGCGCTCTCGGCCATCTTTGTTTTCTCAGCCTCACTCAAATCGAGTTCAACAATCTTTTCAATTCCGTTGCGACCCAAGACTACAGGTACACCGATACATATATCGTTCAAACCGTATTCTCCTTCAAGCATGGTAGAACAAGGGAAAATCTTTTTGTGATCGTTGGCAATAGCGTGTACCATTGAAGATACGGCAGCTCCTGGAGCATACCAAGCGGAAGTACCTAACAACTTCGTTAGGGTTGCCCCTCCTACTTTGGTATCTTCCAACACTTGATTCAGGCGTTCTTCAGAGATGAATGCGGAAACAGGTACACTATTTCTTGTCGCCAAACGTGTAAGAGGTATCATGCCCTTATCACTGTGCGCACCAATCACCATACCATCTACGTCTGAAATCGGAGCTCCAAGAGCCTCCGCTAGCCTGTATTTGAAACGGGCACTGTCTAAGGCTCCACCCATTCCGATAATTCTATTTTTTGGAAGATTGGTCGTCTTGTGTACCAAGTAGGTCATGGTGTCCATTGGATTACTGACTACAATAACAATGGCATTTGGAGAATGCTCAAGCAAACTGGAAGATACTGACTTGACGATACCGGCATTGATACCAATCAATTCTTCGCGAGTCATGCCAGGTTTTCTGGGAATACCACTCGTGATAACCACGATGTCGCTATTGGCAGTTTTGCTGTAATCGCTGGTACTTCCTGTGATTTTTGTGTCAAATCCGTTCAAGGAAGCAGTCTGCATCAAATCCATGGCTTTCCCTTCGGCGTAGCCTTCTTTGATGTCTAATAAAACGACTTCAGAACAAAAATTCTTAATGGCAATATACTCCGCGCAACTGGCGCCCACTGCGCCTGCGCCCACAACCGTAACTTTCATGTATGGTAATTTTTATGTTAAACAAAAACTTCCTACAAAATTACGGGGAAACGCAACGAAATAAAAGGATTGCGCACAAATTATTTGCTAGCGAACGCCGAAGTTGAGTCCTACAGAAATATTGTTGAAATCACCAATAGAGTAATCGACATTTAAACCGAAAATTCCCAGCTTCAGGTTGGCTCCAAGAGTGCCACGCACCCCTGAAATGTCGCTTTCCACAGAAAAAGGATCTACAAGGGTTTGTGAGGCCAAGACCCCTTGTTGAATTCGATAGGTTCCTGTAAGATCAGTGGTTGAATTTCCAGTGACATAACCAATACCTCCGTAAAAATTAATCACTTTGATATTTGTGGAGGCGATGAGTTGAAAAAGCCAGGTGCTAGCATCAATTTCGATTTGCTGGTTTTCACCTTGAACAATATTCGAGGCCGTAAAATCATAGCTACCGTTCAACTTGGTATACGCCACCAATCCAGAAACTCGAATAGGCAAAACTTTGCCAGCAGGCACCCAACCTGTGAATTCGTGTTGCAAACCTGCTCCAAAAAGACCTGTTTCTACTTCATCGGTCTTGATTTTTGGCACGTAGCGAGCAATGATGTCTGTATTCTTAAAAACACCTAAGCTGGCCTGAAGAAAAGCCGTTGGGATAAAGCTGATACCTTCTGCACCCAACCCACTTGGTAGTTCAAATTCAACTTCCTCGTCAAATCCCGTAATAGGATCTTGATAGGTCACAAAAGCGCGTACACCATCGCGACTTCCTAGTGAAGTTGAAACAATTTCCGAGGAGTTTCCAGAGCGAAATTGGAGATTCTCGTAATCTGCTGTGTCCAACACAAAGGATTCCTTATCATCGCCGTATGTAGTCACGTTTCCGATGATGGAAATTTCAAAACCTAAGATTTTATGCGTCTTTCCGCTGTTGAACCAGCCATTGTTCATACTGTACATCAACCCTTCTGTGGCTGGTGCGAGATAGTCTGATGTGTACCGCTGGGCGTCGGCGACGCCAGCCGCCAACAATTCGTTAAAGTCTTGTGCCTGAGCACTCCAACATCCGAAGAAGAAGCCAAGGGCTACTACTAGTTTTTTCATCATGGTAAGATTTGTGGTTGGCTCAAAAATAAAAAACCTGTTGCGCTAACAACAGGTTTTCTAGTAATTTGTTGTGAATGTCTTACACGTCGATGTTTGCGTAGATTGCATTTTTCTCGATAAACTCTCTACGAGGCGGTACATCGTCGCCCATCAACATAGAGAAAATACGGTCTGCTTCGCTACCATTATCAATGGTGACTTGACGGAGTGTTCTGAACTCAGGATTCATGGTTGTATCCCAGAGCTGCTCTGCGTTCATCTCACCAAGACCCTTGTATCGCTGCACGTTGGCACCTCCGCCATATTTTTCAATGATGGCGTCACGTTCTTTGTCATCCCAAGCATAGGTCTTCTTACTACCTTTCTTCACCAAATACAACGGTGGTGTGGCAATGTAAACGTGACCATTTTCGATGAGTTCTCTCATGTATCGGAAGAAAAAGGTCAAAATCAAAGTGGAAATGTGACTACCATCGACATCCGCATCACACATGATGACAATTTTATGGTAGCGTAATTTCTCCAGATTAAGCGCTTTACTATCTTCTTCTGTACCAATGGTGACACCCAAAGCCGTGAAAATATTTCGAATTTCTTCGTTTTCGAAGACTTTGTGCTGCATGGCCTTCTCCACGTTCAAAATCTTACCGCGCAGCGGTAAAATAGCTTGGAAATTACGATCTCGCCCTTGTTTGGCTGTTCCTCCTGCCGAGTCGCCCTCTACGAGAAACACTTCACACTTTACTGGATCTTGTTCGGAACAATCTGAGAGCTTCCCTGGAAGTCCGCCGCCACTCATTACTGTCTTGCGCTGCACCATTTCACGAGCTTTACGTGCTGCATGACGTGCTTGAGCCGCCAGAATTACTTTCTGAACAATGGTTTTTGCATCGTTGGGGTGTTCCTCCAGATAGTTTTCAAGCATTTCAGAAACCGCCTGAGAAACCGCAGAAGTCACCTCTCGGTTACCGAGTTTGGTCTTGGTCTGGCCTTCAAACTGTGGTTCAGCAACTTTGACTGAAACTATAGCCGTCAAACCTTCACGGAAATCATCGCCAGAGATCTCAAACTTTAATTTATCAAGCATCCCAGAACCATCGGCATACTTCTTCAAGGTATTGGTTAACCCACGACGGAAACCAGAAAGGTGGGTTCCTCCTTCGTGCGTATTGATATTGTTTACATAGGAATGTAGATTTTCAGTGAACGAGGTATTGTATACCATAGCCACTTCTACTGGCGTGCCATTCTTCTCACCTTCCATAGAAATCACCTCTGCAATCAAAGGTTCTCTGTTCCCATCGAGGAACTTGATAAATTCTTTAAGCCCTTCCTTGGAAAAGAAGGTTTCAGCGATGAATTCACCTTTTTCATCCTTGTGACGCTTGTCGGTCAAGGTAATGGTAATTCCCTTGTTCAAATACGCCAATTCGCGCATACGACTGGCTAGCGTATCGTAATTGTATTCTAGGGTTTGCTGAAAAATCTGAGGATCTGGCTTGAAAGTGACCAGCGTTCCGGTTTTATCAGAGTCGCCCGTAGCTTTTACCGGATACATCGTCTTTCCGCGCTCGTACTCTTGCTCCCATACCTTGCCTTCGCGAAAAACCGTAGCTTTCAAATGCTCGGAGAGTGCATTCACACAGGAAACCCCCACACCGTGCAGTCCACCTGAAACTTTGTACGAATCTTTGTCGAACTTACCACCGGCGCCGATTTTGGTCATGACCACTTCCAACGCAGAAACGCCTTCTTTTTTGTGCATTCCCACAGGAATACCGCGACCATTATCTTGAACGGTAATGGAATTATCTTCGTTGATATCCACACTAATCTGATCGCAGTGTCCTGCCAGTGCCTCATCGATAGAATTATCTACTACTTCATACACCAAATGGTGCAATCCTCGGGTGCCCACATCGCCGATATACATGGATGGACGCATGCGTACGTGCTCCATCCCTTCGAGGGCCTGAATGCTATCCGCGGAATAGCCTTTTTTGTTCAATTCTTCACTCATAGAATTTCGCTTCTTGCTGTTGAATTTTCAAATCTTACAAATATACGAAAACCCCAGCAAAATTAGGGGGTTGAATCACTTTTTAGACATTAGTTATTAACAAATATTTGTGAAAAAAATGGTCGCTTTTTGGAGGTAGTTTTAGGCGATCTGAAATTTCAAGAAATCAAATCCGTAATACCTGACCCAGAAGCTGCTGAAAAACAAACTTTTCCGTCCTCGAATTTGACTCCATTCGCAACATCTTTCTTCAACAAAAGTGCTCCATCAGCATCTAAAAAATCTACTAAGGGAGCCAATTGAACGAGGTTGGAGATCCCAACAGAAGATTCGGTCATACAGCCCAGCATAATTTTAAGACCTTCACGACGAGCGTTTTCAATCATTCGCAGTGAAGGTGTGATCCCTCCACATTTCATGAGTTTGATGTTGATACCGTGGAAGGTATCGGCGCAACGAGCCACATCTTCTTCTTTTTGACAACTCTCGTCTGCAAACAAAGGAAGGGCGCTGTTCGTACGAAGTCGGCTCATTGCGCTCCATTGATCTCGTGCTAAGGGTTGTTCTATAAATTCCACCCCTAAGGATTGTAATTCCTTAGAGAAACGAATCGTTTTATCGTTTGTCCATGCTCAATTAGCATCTACACGGAATGGACTCTTTGTTACCGAACGAAGCGCTTTCAAAAGGGATAGATCATCTTCAGTACCTAATTTGATCTTGTAAATGGGCCAAGGTGCACTTTGAATCTTTGCCTTCATTTCAGCTTTAGAAGCAATTCCAATGGTCAAACTGGTAAGGGGCGCTTTCTCGGAATCCGTGAAAAGACTCCTGAGTGTTTGGTTTTTGCTCTTCGCATAGAAATCCCAGAGCGCACAATCAATGGCACTCAATGCAAAAAAATCATCAGGAAGTAACTGAGCAAGAGGGGTCCAAAGCTCAGTAGGATGCAGATTCGTGGCATTTTCCACGTGTGCTCGAACCTTTTCCACACTTTCTAAAAGTTTCTGCTCTGTACTGTGGTAATAGGGATTCACCGTTGCTTCTCCGAAACCTTTTAAGCTTCCATCCGAGATGGTCACGATCATAGTAGTCTGTTCGGTGACTGAATACCTAGAAATGGTAAAACGATGATTGAGGGGAAGTCGATATATCTGGGCCCTGAGCGATAACTTCATGTTTTAAAGATAAAAAAGGACATCTTTTGGATGTCCTTTTTGGCTATCAATCTCATTTATTGCTAATACGAATCCTCATGAACGCTCAGAATAGCGCGTCCTGAAGGCTCATTCATGTTTTTAAAGGCCTCATCCCACTCCAAGGCTATTTTGGTACTACACGCCACAGAAGGTTCTTGAGGAACGCTTAAAGCAGCGGCGTCGCTCGGAAAATGTTCTTCAAAAATGCTGCGGTAGTAGAATTCTTCTTTGGTTTGCGGTGTTTGAATAGGGAAGCGAAAATGTGCGTTGGCCATTTGCTCATCGCTCACTTCGTTATTTACCACTTCTTTCAAGGTATCGATCCAACTGTAGCCCACGCCATCGGAGAACTGCTCTTTTTGTCGCCAGGCCACACTTTCAGGAAGGTATTCTTCAAACGCTTTACGTACCACCCACTTTTCCATCTTGCGCTCGGGAGTTACCATTTTGTCGGCTGGATTGATGCGCATGGCTACATCCATAAATTCTTTGTCTAGGAACGGAACACGCCCTTCAATACCCCATGCGGCTAATGATTTATTAGCTCGTAGGCAGTCGTACATATGTAATTTGCTCAGTTTTCTAACGGTTTCCTCATGAAACTCTTGGGCACTTGGCGCCTTGTGAAAGTAGAGATAGCCTCCGAAAATCTCATCAGCACCTTCGCCTGAAAGCACCATTTTGATACCCATGGCCTTGATAGCACGAGCCATCAGGTACATGGGTGTGGAAGCTCTAATCGTAGTAATATCGTAGGTTTCCAGATGATAAATAACATCTCGAATCGCATCCAGTCCTTCTTGAATGGTGAATTTGACCTCATGATGAACGGTACCGATCTTTTCAGCCACTTTTTGGGCGGCAGCCAAGTCAGGAGAACCCTCCAAGCCTACTGAAAAGGAGTGTAATTGCGGCCACCATGCTGATTGTGTATCCCCTGATTCGATACGGTGGGCGGCGTACTTCTTTGCCAAGGCAGAGGTTACGGAAGAGTCTAGTCCGCCTGATAGTAGTACCCCATAAGGAACATCGCTCATCAACTGGCGGTGTACTGCATCCGCAAGTGCGTCGTGTAATGCTTCAATGCTGGTTTCATTGTCTTTTACGTTCTCATAGTCCATCCAATCGCGCTCATACCAACGCACCAGCTCTTGATCTTTGCTGTGCATGTAGTGTCCTGGAGGAAAGAGTTCAATCTTCGTGCAAAAACCTTCCAATGCCTTTAGTTCGGAGGCCACATAAAAAGTTCCGTTTTGATCCCAGCCCATGTAAAGTGGGATAATGCCCATATGGTCGCGGGCAATGAAGTATTCATCTTTAGTAGCGTCGTAAATAGCGAAGGCAAAAATTCCATTCAAATCATCTACAAAATCAACTCCCTTTTCTTGGTACAATGCCAGGATCACTTCACAATCTGATTGCGTGGTAAACTCGTACTTTCCCTCAAACTGTTTGCGCAATTCTTGGTGGTTGTAAATTTCGCCATTGGCCGCCAATACCATAGTGCCCTCTTTGGAAAATAAGGGTTGCTTGCCAGAAGTAGGGTCTACAATGGCTAATCGCTCGTGTGCCATGACCGCGTTTTCATTCGAATAGATTCCACTCCAATCAGGCCCGCGGTGCCTGATTACTTTCGACATTTCTAAGAGCTGAGGACGTAGTACTTCAGCAGATTGTTTCAGATCGAATGCGCATACAATTCCACACATGATATTCTATTTTATAGATTGTTTTCTTATGATTTAAAGTTCAAATTTTATAAAAAGCAATAATATATCATAATAAATATACTTTTTAGTTGATAATTATAACTTTACAACAGTATTTTAATTACAAATGTAATTAAGATCAATTTCAACTGTTAAAAAAGCTGCAAAGTTGTAAGCCGTACCACATTCTACGACGTATTTTAGTAAATGATTTCACGCAATGGAATCATTAAAAGATGAACTAAACACAGTAAAATGAAAAACGCAATGTTACGAATCGCGCTAAGCCTGGTCCTTCTTATTGGTGGCTTACAGCTCGCGGAAGCTCAGAAATTCCCACCACTAGACAAAAGTCCGTTAGACGCTGCAACCTATCCGAGCAGTTATCGTGTATCCGATAAAAATGTGAAAGTGGTGTACAGCCGACCACAAATGAAAGGACGAACAATTTTCGGTAACCTAGTTGATTACAACAAAGTGTGGCGAACGGGCGCCAATGAAGCCAGTGAGATTACCTTCTATCAAGATACCAAGGTGGGTTCTGAAACCGTAAAAGCAGGCACCTATTCCTTGTTTACCATTCCTGGGGAAAGCGAGTGGACCATTATCATCAATACGAAACTGAACCAATGGGGGGCCTATAGTTATGATAAAAGCGCTGATGTGGCTAGAGTTACCGCAAATGCCAGTACGGATAATAAAAGCTTAGAAGAGTTTGCCATCACTTTTGAGGAAAAGGATGGAGAAGTACACATGGTCATGGGTTGGGACACCACTCGTGTTCGCGTACCAATGTCGTTTTAAAAAATACCTCACCCTACCCTCTCCTCAAGGAGGGGGTTTCTTTCTCCTATTAGTTTCTTAGAAATACACTTTCGCCCGCCACAAAAGTTTGTAACGCCTGTAGTTGAGGAATGCTCGTTTCTTCTACGGTCATGATATCTTCACTGAGCACTACAAAATCGGCGAACTTTCCAGGCTCAATGCTACCTTTTTCATCTTCTTCAAAATTAGAATGTGCTGCCCAAATGGTCATCCCTTTCAAGGTTTCTTCACGACTTAATTTTTCTGTGGGTCGAAAGCCTCCTTCAGGATACCCTTCTAAATCTTGGCGTGCAACTGCGGCATAAAAGGTAAGAAACGGACTCACCTGCTCCACCGGAAAGTCGGTACCTAAAGCTACAGTGCCTGACTTTTCCAATAATGTTTTAAATGCATAGGCCCCTTTGATTCGTTCTGCTCCTACTCTATCTTCCGCCCAATACATATCGCTTGTGGCATGCGTGGGTTGCACCGAAGGAATAATACCTTCTTTGAAATAGTCGAAATCAATTACGTCCACAATTTGGGCATGTTCGATTTTCCAGCGACGATCGGCTTTACCTTGCAGCGCTTCCTTATAAGCGCGTAGCACCACTACATTGGCCGAATCGCCAATGGCATGGGTATTCATTTGATAATCGGTAGCTGCGATGCGCTTGGCCAAGTCGTAGATTTCATCCACGGGCGTGATCATCGCTCCAAAATGACCTTTATGATCGCTGTAAGGCGCTTTTAATGCGGCGCCCCGAGATCCTAATGCGCCATCTCCATATACTTTTACTGAGCGCACATTCAAGCGGTCTGTTTTTATGGTTCCTTTGGAAAGAAAATGATCCAGATTCTCAGGGTAGTTGCTCACCATAGCATACACCCGCATCTTTAATTGATCGTCTGCCTGTAAGGATTCGATCATTTCAATGATTTCTCGAGAAAGGCCTGCATCGTTTACGGTGGTGAGTCCGTAGCTAAAACAAATCTCTTGTGCGTCCATCAGGGCTTGTTGCTGCTCGGCTGTAGTAGGTTTCGGCATCACAGCATCAACCATACCCATAGGATTGTCTACCAGCACACCACTAGGCTGGCCATCTTTCAAGATAATAGCCCCACCATCCACTTGGGTTGCGGCGGTAATTCCAGCAAGATCTAACGCTTTTTGATTGACCAAATACGCGTGCCCATCTACCCGTTCTAAGGCCACAGCTGTCTCGGGAAACAACTCGTCTAATCGCTCTTTGGTGGGAAATTCTTTTACTTCCCAATCGTTTTGATCCCAGCCCCGCCCACGAATAAATGTGGCTTGCTTATTTTTTTGAAACTCAACTACTCGTTGTAGTACCTCCTCATAACTCTTGGTTCCAACTAAATCTACCACCTGTTGATTCATACCGAGCCCGTAGAAGTGACAATGAGCATCGATTAGGCCAGGAACAATGGTCTTCCCTTGCGCATCCAAGGTATTGACCGTTTCATAGGTGGCGAGGATATCTTCAGTGGTACCAACGGCCACAAACTTTCCATCTTTGACCGCGAAGGCATCCGCCATCTCAAAACTTTCGTTAACTGTATAGACTTTCGCATTGCTTACAATGAGGTCAACTGATTCTTTTGGGGTGCAACTAATAAACAGGATGGTAAGGCATAGAAAAATGAGCCGCATAGGGAAGTGTTTTTGTAAAAATAAACATTATCCTCTAAGCGATGAACGTCTTTCATATAAAGACCCCTTCCGACGCTGAAAGTGGATTTCAGCACCACCTTCCCCAGAAAATGAGGAAGGAGCTGAAAAATCTACATGAGATGGATCAAGAGGAAACCGTACAGACTACTTAATTTCCAATATCAAATTTATAGGTGAGCCCACCCATGGCCTGAATGCCTTGCACGGGCGTGTTGAACCAACGCTCATAATTGTTGCCAAAAATATTATTCACTTTGGCAAAAGCAATCAACTGATCGTTGAAACGATAGCCGCCATGGATGTTCAAATCCAAGAAGCTATCGAGCGTAGCAAATGGTTGTGGTTCTTCAGGAGTAATCATTGTGAAGTCAATATCTTCGCGAGGGCCCATGTAAAAGATATCGGCTCCTGCAAACCACTTCTCAATTTGGTATTCCCCAGAGACGGAGGCCGTGATTTCGGGTAAATTCCAAGCAGTGCGTTCCTGTTCTGTGGTATAGTTGAAATAGGCAGCTTTCAAATTCATTTTGAAGTTTTGTGCTACATCAATGGTTGACTCGGCTTGCAAGGCAATCGTATTGATATCGTCATATACCACCCCAAAAGAATTACCAAAGGCATATCCTTGATTGGTGGTCGCGAAATCGTCCCGCAGACCGTTGGCCACAAAGAGTGGCCTGTTGATCTCAGAAATATAAGAAGCCTTCAAATCGTAGCCTACCGTAGGCAGCAGTTTTCCTTTGATACCAGCGAAGCCGTCGTACTCTTTATCTGTAGGTTGAATAAACAAAGTGGGTGACACATAGCGATTATCTTGGAAGAAATCATAATAGGAGTTCTGCTCAAGGTCTCCGACGACGCCTGCGTAGGCAATGAGGGTTTCGTCGATGATGCGATACGAAGCTGTCACATTTGGATACACAAACACATCGGCGTTGCCGTTTTCAATATCCCAACCGAAGTATACAGAAGCACCAAGGTTGACGGTTAAATTATCTCGAAGAATGACAAGACTTGGGCTTCCGCCAGCCTTCAGAAAGTTGAACTTTTGTGCAGCATCGGCCGACTCGAAGCTTCTATCAAAACTACCAATCACCCAATCCAAGGTCGTGCCCAGATTGATGTTTTCGCCAGCAATGGGCACTTCAAAGCTCGGATTGGCATAAGCTCTTGTTTCGGCGGCTCCGTAATCGCCTTTTGACAAACGAATGAGTGCTTCACCTCCTTGAATATAGGAGTCTTCCATGGCGAGGTTTCCACTGAAGAAAAAACTTTGAAAATTCTGTTCTTCGTCAATATTGCTCACCACCTCTTCGGTAAGCTCAGGAATATCTGGGAGACCATACCAATTGTAGCGTTGAAACTGATAGCCGAAATCTGCGCCCCAGTTCAAATCACGTAAATCCTGCTTGTAGGATACATCGACACGAGCATCCAAAAAACCATCTTCCAAACGCACTTCGTTGATACCGCCTTGGGAAGAATTGACTTTCATGCCAACATCAATGGTCTCATCTCTGTTTAAGGCACGACTGGTGTAGAAATCTAGATTTCCATTGACAAAATTTCCCAAACTCAAAGAAACATAAGAATCAAATAGTCGCTCCTTTTTCACTCTTGGAACTCTTGCCGCCGTTGGTTTGGTAGGCACAAAAGTAGAGGCGACGGGTACAGAAGAAATCACATAAGCTACCTCTTTTTTGATCACTGCTGTAGAATCATTGTCTTTTGGAATCTCCTTCATCTTGAAGGCATCTGAAATCTCTGGAGTGTAGGGTTTGATCACATCCACCTGTTCGGTGCCGAGCTTATCGTCTTCTTGTGCATACACACCCACGCTTGTAAAAAGGAGCAGGCAGCATACGCATAAAGCAAACTTGTGAAACATACTTGTGATTATTGATTGATGAATTAATTTTCGCTGTTGATGGAGGCGTTCGTCTTGGCTTCCTCGCGTTTGATTCTGTCTAGTTCTGCTCGCGCTTCGGATACCACCGCAGGATACTGCCCAAAATTCTGGATAACATTCTCCAAAATATAGGTG
>CAWUKP010000042.1:0-12792 GCA_963922975.1 uncultured Spongiivirga sp.
GTGAGGTCGTAGGGACTCATTTCAAGTTTTACCTTATCTCCTGGCAACAATTTGATATAGTGCATACGCATCTTGCCTGAGATATGAGCTGTTACTACATGACCGTTTTCTAATTCTACACGGAACATCGCATTTGACAATGCTTCGATGATGGTTCCGTCTTGTTCTATTGCGGGTTGCTTCGCCATTAGACTGCTACTTTTCTGTTTTTGCCTGTTTTCATCAAGCCGTCGTAATGACGATTCAACAAGTAGGCATTCACTTGCTGCATCGTATCAATCGCAACACCCACCATAATCAACAGCGAAGTACCACCGTAAAACAGTGCCCATCCTTGCTGAAGCCCCATGATCTTCACCACGATGGCAGGAAATACTGCCAATACCGCTAGGAATAATGATCCAGGGAAGGTGATCAATGACATAATTCTATCTAGATGGTTTGCCGTTTCCGTACCAGGACGAATCCCAGGAATGAAACCGCCACTGCGCTTCAAGTCGTCTGCCATTTTGTTGGTCGGTACTGTGATCGCTGTGTAGAAATAGGTAAACACAATGATCAGTACGGCGAATAGAATGTTGTATTCCAACCCGAAAATATCGCTAAACGAAGCCTGCATCCATTGACCAAAATCGCTGTCGCCAAAAGCTTTCCCCAGATAAGCAGGGGCAAACATGATCGCTTGTGCGAAGATGATTGGCATTACCCCAGAAGCGTTCAGCTTCAAAGGAATGTACTGGCGGGCGCTTCTTTCGTAACCACCCGAGGCCGTTCTTCTTGCATATTGAACGGGTATTTGACGCACGGCCATTACCAACAATACACTGGCAAGGATTACGACAATCCAAATGATCAACTCGATCAAGATCATCATTAACCCACCGTTGTTCTCCGTAACCCGAGAAACGAATTCTTGAGCAAACGCTTGTGGCAAAGTAGCGATGATCCCTACCATAATCAGTAGTGAAATACCATTACCGATACCGCGGTCGGTGATCTTTTCACCCAACCACATGGCAAAAATGGTTCCTGTAACCAAAATGATTACCGCAGGTACCATGAAAGCCAATCCTTTACCCATGATAAACGCACTGTCTGGCACGCCTAAGGCTCCTAAACCATACAAGTACGCCGGTGCTTGAACCACACAGATTGCGATGGTTAACCATCTTGTAATTTGTGTGATCTTCTTACGGCCACTCTCTCCTTCTTTCTGTAGCTTTTGCAGATAAGGAATGGCGATTCCCATGAGCTGCACTACAATGGAAGCAGAGATATAAGGCATAATTCCCAAGGCGAACACAGAAGCGTTAGCGAAGGCTCCTCCTGTAAATGCATTGAGAATGCCTAAAAGACCTCCTCCGTCTGTACTATTGGTCAGATTTGAAAGTTGTTCAGCATCGATACCTGGTAGTACTACTTGAGCACCAAAACGATATACCAACAAGAATCCTAGGGTTACCAGGATTCTGTTGCGAAGCTCTTCAATCTTCCAAATGTTGCTTAATGTGTCGAAAAATTTCTTCATTCTTCTTCGCTCGCTTCAGGAGTTACTACTGCTTTGTCTTCGGCCAAGCTTACCGCAACGCCTCCAGCCTTTTCAATGGCTTTTACGGCACTTGCAGAAAATTTGTGCGCGGTGATGGTCAATTTGGCCTTCAATTCGCCCTCGCCCAAGATTTTGATCAACTCATTTTTTGAGGCCACTCCAGCAGTGATCAGTCCTTCTACATCTACAGCATCTTTGATCTTACCAGCGTCTACTAGTTGTTGTAGCGTGTGCAAGTTGATTCCTTTGTATTCAACTCTGTTGAAGTTCTTGAAACCAAACTTAGGTACGCGACGTTGAAGGGGCATTTGACCACCTTCGAAACCAAGCTTTCTAGAATATCCAGAACGCGATTTGGCTCCTTTGTGTCCACGTGTAGAAGTACCACCTCTACCCGATCCTTGTCCGCGACCGATACGTTTGTTGTTCTTCGTAGAACCTTCAGCAGGTTTTAAATTACTAAGATCCATCTGTTATCTTATTTAAGCTTCTTCTACAGAAACTAAGTGTTGTACTTTGTTTACCATTCCAAGGATCGTTGGCGTTGCGTCATGCTCAACGACCTGTCCGATCTTGCGTAGACCAAGTGCCTCAAGGGTACGTTTCTGGTCTTGTGGACGCTTGATCTTACTTTTTACCTGTGTAACTTTAATCTTTGCCATGTCCTTGTGAATTAGCCTTTGAACAATTTTTCAAGTGAGATTCCTCGTTGTCTGGCAACGGTTCTGGCGTCTCTCATTTGCAACAAGGCGTCAAATGTAGCCTTCACTACGTTGTGAGGGTTGGATGAACCTTGCGACTTTGAAAGTACATTGTGAATACCTGCTGCTTCCAATACGGCACGAACCGCACCACCAGCAATTACCCCAGTACCTTCAGAAGCAGGCTGCAAATACACACGTGCACCGCCAAACTTCCCTTTTTGCTCATGAGGAACTGTATCTCCTTTCACAACAGGAATACGTACTAAGTTCTTCTTGGCGTCTTCCACAGCTTTAGAGATGGCTTCAGAAACTTCTTTAGATTTTCCGAGACCGTGACCTACTACACCGTTTTCATCGCCAACCACAACGATCGCAGAGAAACCAAATGCTCTACCACCTTTAGTTACTTTGGTGACACGCTGAACGCCTACCAAGCGGTCTTTCAACTCAAGACCTCCGGGCTTTACTAATTCTACACTTTTATACTTTTGAAACATAATTTCTTAGAATTTTAATCCAGCTTCTCTTGCACCATCAGCCAACGCTTTTACACGTCCGTGGTACAGATATCCACCTCTGTCAAAACTTACTTTCTCGATACCCGCTTTAGAAGCTTTCTCTGCTACTGCTTTACCCACAGCTGCTGCTACTTCGGTCTTGGTACCTTTGTCCATACCCTTGTCTCTTGAAGATGCGGTTGCGATGGTTACACCGTCTACATCATTGATCACTTGGGCGTATATTTCTTTATTACTTCTGAAGACAGAAAGTCTTGGCTTTTCTGCAGTACCAGAAACCGTCTTGCGAATGCGGTTGCGGATACGTTGTCTTCTTTCAGATCTTGATAATGCCATATTCTTATGAATTATGCCGATTTACCAGCTTTTCTTCTAATTTGTTCCCCAACGAACTTCACACCTTTTCCTTTGTATGGCTCTGGCTTACGGAAACCGCGAATTTTCGCTGCTACCTGACCTACCAATTGTTTGTCGTGTGAAGACAATTTGATAATTGGGTTCTTTCCTTTTTCTGATACAGTCTCTACTTTCACTTCAGGAGCTACTTCCAACACGATGTTGTGCGAGAAGCCTAGCGCGATGTCTAGTTTCTGACCCTGATTAGAGGCGCGATATCCTACCCCGACCAATTCTAGTTCTTTGGTGAATCCTTTGGATACACCTTCCACCATATTGCTGATCAAGGCTCTATATAGACCGTGCTTCGCTTTGTGTTCTTTGCTTTCGGATACACGAGAGAGTACAACTTGTCCTTCTTCTTGTGTAAGCTCAACTCCATCAATTTCCTGAGACAATTCGCCTAGTTTACCTTTTACAGTAACCACATTGTCTTGCACTTCGATGGTTACCCCATCTGGAATTGCAACTGGATTGTTTCCTATTCTTGACATTGCGTTCTTCTTTTACTGATTAATAAACGTAGCAAAGTACTTCACCGCCAACATTCTCGGAACGAGCTTGCTTGTCGGTCATGACTCCTCTTGAAGTAGATACGATCGCGATACCGAGACCATTAAGGACTCTTGGTAGATCTTGCGAACCGGCATACTTACGCAGACCAGGCTTACTGGCGCGTTGAATTTTCTTAATGACAGGCTCTTTGGTTAGCTTGTCGTACTTCAAGGCGATTTTGATCTTTCCTTGAACTTTGTCATCCTCAAACTTATAGCTTAGGATGAATCCCTGATCGAAAAGAATCTTGGTCATTTCCTTTTTCAAGTTGGAAGCAGGGATCTCTACTACCCTGTGACCCGCTCTGTTGGCGTTTCTGATTCTTGTCAGGTAATCTGCAATTGGATCTGTAAACATTCTATCTAATTTCCGGTTTTGGTTTTCGGAACGATTCCGAACTTCAAACCTAGTTAACTACTATTTTTTACCAGCTGGCTTTCTTCACCCCTGGAATCAAGCCTTTGTTGGCCATCTCACGGAACATCACACGAGAGATACCGAACTGGCGCATATACCCTTTAGGTCTTCCAGTAAGTTTGCAACGGTTGTGCGCTCGTACTGGTGAAGAGTTTGCAGGAAGTTTTTGCAATGCTTCCCAATCGCCAGCTTCTTTCAGCGCTTTGCGCTTTTCTGCATACTTGGCGATCATTTTAGCTCTTTTGACCTCGCGGGCCTTCATTGATTCTTTAGCCATGCTTAGTTCTTTTTAAAAGGTAATCCTAGTTCTTGTAATAGTGATTTCGCTTCTTTGTCTGTGTGGGCAGAAGTCACAAAGGTGATATCCATTCCTGAGATACGGTTTACCTTATCGATATCGATCTCTGGGAAGATAATCTGCTCAGTGATTCCTAGGTTGTAATTTCCACGACCGTCAAAACCATTGGCTTTGATTCCGCCGAAATCACGTACACGTGGCAATGCAGAAGTGATCAAACGATCTAAGAATTCGTACATGCGTTCTCCGCGCAACGTTACTTTCACACCGATAGGCATTCCTTTTCTCAGTTTGAACGCTGCGACGTCTTTTTTAGACATGGTAGCGATGGCTTTCTGACCCGTGATCAGTGTCAACTCGTCGATCGCGTGATCGATGAGTTTTTTATCAGCCACTGCAGCACCTACTCCACGACTCAAAACAATCTTCTGAAGCTTAGGTACTTGCATTACATTGGTGTATCCGAACTCTTCTGTGAGTGCAGATACTACCTTCTCTTTATATTCTTTCTTTAATCTTGGTACGTACGACATGACTACTAGATTACTTCGTTAGATTTCTTAGAGAATCTCACCTTTACTCCGTCTTCCACTCTGTATCCTACACGTGTAGTTTCTCCTTTAGAAGTTAAAAGAGACAGGTTTGAGATATGAATAGGTGCTTCTTTCTCAACAATGCCACCTTGCGGGTTTTGAGCGCTTGGCTTGGCGTGTTTTTTTACGATATTGACTCCTTCAACGATCGCTTTGTTCTCTTCACGGAAGATGCGTACCACTTTCCCTTCGGATCCTTTGTGATCACCTCTGATGACGCGTACGTTATCTCCAGTCTTTATTTTAAGCTTTGTCATTTCCTTAAAAATTAAAGCACCTCAGGCGCTAGTGAAACGATCTTCATAAACTGCTTGTCGCGAAGCTCACGAGCTACTGGACCGAATACGCGTGTTCCGCGCATTTCACCAGTTGGATTCAACAGTACGCAAGCATTGTCGTCAAAACGGATGTACGAACCATCAGGTCTGCGTACTTCTTTACGGGTACGTACTACTACTGCAGTAGATACTTGACCTTTTTTGACAGTTCCGTTAGGAGTGGCGTCTTTGACCGTTACAACGATCTTGTCACCTACTGAAGCATAACGCTTTTTGGTTCCTCCTAGAACACGGATAGTCAAAACCTCTTTGGCTCCCGTGTTGTCTGCTACTTTTAGTCTTGATTCTTGTTGTACCATGATTACTTCGCTCTTTCTAAGATTTCAACAAGTCTCCAACATTTGGTTTTACTCAAAGGTCTTGTTTCCATGATCTTTACTGTATCACCAATGTTGCAGTCGTTCTTTTCGTCGTGTGCGACATATTTCTTTGTCTTCAACACGAACTTACCGTATTTCGGGTGCTTTACTTTTTTTACTTCGGCAACTACGATGGACTTGTCCATTCTGTCGCTAGTAACTACACCAATTCTTTCTTTACGTAAATTTCTTGTTTCCATGTTTTAGCAGCATCAAGATTCTTGCAATTCCCTTTTTGTCAACTCTGTAGCCAAGCGTGCAATGGTTTTACGCATTGCTCTAATTTGCATTGGATTTTCCAGAGGACTGATGGCGTGTGCCATCTTAAGGTCTGCATAATTCTTTTTAAACTCTACTAGCTTTTCTTGAAGCTCGGCAACCGATAATTCTTTGATCTCCGTTTGTTTCATCGTCTCGTCTTGTTAAGCTTTTACAAAATCTCTCGCAACCACAAACTTCGTTCTTACCGGAAGCTTTTGAGCGGCAAGGCGCAAGGCTTCTTTAGCAACGTCGTAAGGAACACCAGCAACTTCAAACATGATTCTGCCTGGTTTTACAACAGCTGCCCAGTATTCAGGAGCACCTTTACCTTTACCCATACGTACTTCAAGCGGTTTCTTGGTGATGGGTTTATCTGGGAAAATCTTGATCCACAATTGTCCTTCCCTTTTCATGTAACGAGTAGCTGCGATACGCGCTGCCTCGATCTGACGAGAAGTGATGAATTTAGAATCCATTGATTTTATACCAAACGTACCGTTAGAAAGCTGATGCCCTCTTTGCGAATTGCCTTTCATGCGGCCCTTCTGCATTTTACGGTATTTCGTTCTTTTAGGCTGTAACATTTCTTAATGCTTTAAATAAATGATTACTTCTTGCGTCGCCCTTTAGCGCCGCCTCCTGATTTACCACCTTGTTTCTTCGAAAGACCTACTAGTGGTGAAAGTTCACGCTTTCCGTATACCTCACCTTTCATGATCCACACTTTGACACCTAATCTTCCGTAGGTAGTGTGTGCTTCCACCAATGCGTAATCGATGTCTGCTCTGAAAGTTGATAATGGAATACGACCATCTTTATACGATTCGGTACGTGCCATTTCAGCGCCGTTCAAACGACCGGCAATCTGAATCTTAATACCTTCAGCGTTCATTCTCATCGCAGCAGCAATCGCCATTTTGATGGCTCTTCTGTACGAAATTCTGCTTTCGATTTGGCGCGCTACTGAGGCCGCAACCAAATGTGCATCAAGTTCTGGACGCTTGATCTCAAAGATGTTGATCTGAACTTCCTTGTTAGTGATCTTCTTCAACTCCTCTTTCAACTTGTCTACCTCTTGGCCACCTTTACCGATAATGATACCTGGGCGAGCCGTAGTGATAGTAACGGTTACAAGTTTCAAAGTGCGTTCGATGATCACTCTTGAAACGCTTGCTTTCGCAAGACGAGCATAGATATACTTGCGGATTTTGTCATCCTCTGCAAGCTTGTCTCCATAATCTTTGCCTCCGTACCAGTTGGATTCCCATCCTCTGATGATACCTAGACGATTACCGATTGGATTTGTCTTCTGTCCCATACTGTCTTACTCTGCTTAAGCGTTATTAGTTTCTCCTAACACGATGGTTACGTGATTAGAACGTTTTCTGATTCGGTGCGCACGACCTTGTGGTGCTGGGCGCAATCTCTTGAGCATTCCTGCTTCGTCCACTCGGATCTCTTTGATGAACAAGCCAGCACTTTCGAGGTCGCCCTCTTCGTTCTTCGCTTGCCAGTTAGCGATCGCAGAAAGCAACAACTTTTCTACACGACCTGCCGCTTCTTTCTGAGTGAATTTCAAAATAGCAAGTGCCTCTTCCACCTTTTTACCACGCACTAGGTCAGCAACCAGACGCATTTTTCTCGGTGAAGTCGGGCAGTTATTCAACTTCGCAAAGGCCAAACTCTTCTTGGCTTCTTTGATCTGCTCTGCTCTCTCTCGTTTACGAACTCCCATGACTTACTATTTTTTTCCTTTATTCTTAGCACCTGCGTGTCCGCGGAAGGAACGCGTTGGTGAAAATTCTCCTAACTTATGACCTACCATATTCTCGGTAACGTATACCGGAACGAATTGACGTCCGTTGTGAACAGCAATGGTTTGCCCTACGAAATCAGGAGTGATCATTGAAGCTCTTGACCAAGTTTTGATCACAGACTTCTTTCCTGATTCGATGTTTGCCTGCACTTTTTTAGACAAACTGTAGTGAACGTATGGTCCTTTTTTTAATGATCTTGCCATGTCTTATTTCTTTCTACGTTCTACGATATACTTATTACTAGCTTTGGTAGTAGATCTGGTACGATATCCTTTTGCAGGAATACCGTTTCTAGATCTTGGGTGACCTCCTGAGGCACGCCCTTCACCACCACCCATTGGGTGATCAACAGGGTTCATTGCTACAGGTCTTGTTCTTGGTCTTCTACCCAACCAACGTTTTCTACCAGCTTTACCAGAAACTAGCAACTGGTGGTCTGAGTTGGATACAGCACCAATCGTAGCCATACAGGTTACCAAAATCATTCTGGTTTCTCCTGAAGGAAGTTTTACTGTGGCAAACTTACCATCACGCGCCATCAATTGAGCAAAAGCACCTGCGCTTCGTGCGATAACCGCACCTTGACCAGGATGTAGCTCGATACACGAGATGATGGTACCTAGAGGAATCTCGCTAAGTGGCATACAATTACCAATCTCAGGAGCGACTCCTTCTTTACCAGAAGATACTTTCTGACCCACCTGAAGTCCGTTTTGAGCTACGATGTAACGCTTCTCACCATCCTCGAATTTTGTCAATGCGATGAAAGCAGAGCGGTTTGGATCGTACTCGATCGAAACGACTTCGGCAGCTGCATCAAAACGATTTCTTTTGAAATCGATGATTCGGTACCTTCTTTTGTGACCACCACCGCGATAGCGCATGGTCATTTTTCCTTGATTGTTTCTACCACCGGTTCTTTTTAACGGAGCAAGCAAGCTTTTCTCCGGCTTATCAGTAGTAATGGCGTCAAAACCATTGACTACTCTAAAACGCTGACCGGGTGTTATCGGCTTTAATTTTCTAACTGACATTTCGCCTTATTAAATATTGCTGTAAAAATCAATAATATCACCTTCAGCAACCTGAACAATCGCCTTTTTGTAACCTCCCACTTTACCGTGCTGAACGCCAGACTTGGTGTAGCGAGTGTTACGCTTAGCCGCATAATTCATGGTGCGTACTTTTTCAACAGAAACGCCGTAAGTAGCCTCCACAGCATCCTTAATTTGGATTTTGTTTGCTTGTGGATCTACTACGAAAGCATAGCGATTGAACGTCTCACTTTCGGCAGTTGCCTTCTCTGTGATGATGGGTTTTACCAATATGCTCATGATTCCTATTTACTTAAGTTTGATTGAATTCCTTCTAACGAACTCTCAGTAAGTACGACATTGTTTGCATTAACAATCTCGTAAGTACTTAATTCTGAGTTAGTTACAACTTGAGACCTTTCCAAATTGCGCGACGACAAATATACATTATTATTCGAGTCGCCCAACACGATCAAAGACTTTTTGTTTTCAAGGCCTAGCGCGCTAAGCACCTTCACAAAATCTTTGGTCTTTGGAGCTTCAAAATTGAAGTCTTCAATGATCATCAAATTGTTCCCTTTTGCCTTCAAGCTCAAAGCAGATTTTCTAGCCAATCGCTTTAGTTTTTTATTCAGTTTGAAGCCGTAGTTTCTCGGTCTTGGACCAAAAATTCTACCACCACCTCTGAATAGAGGCGATTTGATACTACCAGCACGCGCCGTACCTGTACCTTTTTGCTTTTTGATCTTGCGGGTACTCCCTACGATCTCTGCTCTTTCTTTTGCCTTGTGTGTACCTTGACGTTGGTTTGCCAAATACTGCTTTACATCAAGGTAAAGGGCATGCTCATTAGGCTCGATACCGAAAACATCTGCAGAAAGCTCTACCTTTCTACCTGTTTCTTTTCCGTTGATATCTAAAACTGCTACCTTCATTACTTTCTTACTATTACATAAGAGTTCTTAGCACCAGGAATGGCACCTTTCACTACGAGTAGGTTCTTTTCAGCAACTACTTTTAGTACTCTTAAATTTTGAACAGTTACTTTTTCATTACCCATCTGACCCGCCATGCGCATTCCTTTGAATACTCTTGCAGGATACGATGCCGCACCAATAGAACCAGGAGCTCTCAAACGGTTGTGCTGACCGTGCGTAGCTTGACCTACACCGGCAAAACCGTGTCTTTTAACTACCCCTTGAAAACCTTTACCTTTTGACGTTCCAGAAACATCTACGAACTCGCCTTCGGCAAAGTGTTCTACAGTGATGGTGTCACCTAGTTTGTACTCCTCTTCAAATCCTTGGAATTCGACTACTTTGTACTTAGGCGCTGTACCAGCTTTCTTGAAGTGTCCTGCTTCCGCAGCACTGGTGCGCTTTTCAGCCTTGTCATCGAAACCAAGTTGAAGGGCTTCATACCCGTCAACCTCTTCGGTTCTGACTTGGGTAACTACGCATGGTCCTGCTTCAATAACGGTACATGGAATGTTCTTTCCATTCTCGTCGTAGATGCTGGTCATGCCAATTTTCTTTCCAATTAACCCAGACATATTAAACTTACATTTAGTGAAGCTTTCGGTTTAGATTCTTAGGAACCGACCTATTACTTCTATTAACAATTAATTACTATTCAAAAAAATTCAGGGCCAAAACATACTTCAACCCTGAATGTATTGTTTTGTTCCGTTTTTCCCTCGACACTGCTCGGGACATGTCCGTTGAAAGGACTTCCTTCCAACTTAAAAGTTCATCACACTTTGATCTCTACTTCTACGCCACTTGGCAATTCCAACTTCATCAACGCATCAATCGTTTTTGAAGAAGAACTATAAATGTCTAAAAGTCTTTTGTACGAGCTCAATTGAAATTGCTCTCTAGACTTTTTGTTCACGTGCGGTGAACGCAACACCGTAAAGATTTTCTTGTGTGTTGGCAATGGAATTGGACCCGTTACCACAGCACCAGTTGTCTTTACAGTCTTTACGATCTTCTCAGCAGACTTGTCAACCAAGTTGTGATCGTATGATTTTAGTTTTATTCTGATCTTTTGACTCATGGTTTCTAAAATTACGCGTTAACGGTTCCTTTTACGGATTTAATTACTTCATCAGCGATGTTCTGTGGAGTCTCTGCATAGTGCGAGAATTCCATAGTTGATGTAGCACGACCTGAAGAAAGTGTTCTCAAGGCGGTTACATAACCGAACATTTCAGAAAGTGGCACATTTGCCTTTACCACTTTAGAACCGGCACGATCACTCATGTCGTTTACTTGACCACGACGGCGGTTCAAGTCACCTACGATATCACCCATGTTTTCTTCTGGAGTCAATACTTCCAGTTTCATGATAGGCTCCATCAATACGGCTCTTGCCGCTCTAGCTGCTTCTTTGTAACCAAGCTTCGCTGCCAATTCGAAAGAAAGTGAATCAGAATCCACAGGGTGGAACGAACCATCCTTCAACGTAATCTTCATACTATCCATTTCGAAACCAGCCAACGGACCGTTTTTCATAGCCGTTGCAAACCCTTTCTCAACAGATGGGATATATTCTTTAGGAATGTTACCACCTTTGATTTCGTTCACGAACTCAAGACCTTGCTTCCCTTCTTCAGCAGGTTCCATAGTAAAGACGATATCTGCGAATTTACCACGACCCCCCGTTTGTTTCTTGTATACCTCACGGTGATTTGCAGAGGCAGTCAAGGCTTCTTTGTACTCAACCTGTGGCTGGCCTTGATTCACTTCTACTTTGAATTCACGACGTAAACGGTCTACAATAATATCTAAGTGAAGCTCACCCATACCACTAATAATGGTCTGACCTGAAGCTTCGTCAGTTTTTACCTGGAACGTTGGATCTTCTTCCGCCAACTTGGCCAAAGACATTCCCAACTTATCAACATCAGCCTTGGTCTTAGGCTCTACCGCGATACCAATTACGGGATCTGGGAAGTCCATTGATTCCAAAACGATCGGCGACTTTTCAGCTGAAAGCGTGTCACCTGTTTTGATGTCTTTGAAACCTACAGCAGCTCCGATATCACCTGCTTCGATGTATTCGATAGCGTTCTGCTTGTTAGAGTGCATCTGGTAGATACGTGAGATACGCTCTTTCTTACCTGAACGATTGTTCAATACATAAGAACCCGCGTCCAAACGACCTGAGTACGCGCGGAAGAATGCCAAACGACCTACGAAAGGATCCGTAGCAATCTTAAATGCTAGCGCAGAGAAAGGCTCACTCACCTCTGGCTTACGAGCACCCTCTTCCCCAGTATCAGGGTTGGTACCAACAATCGCTTCTTTATCTAGTGGAGAAGGCAAGTAACGACAAACAGCATCCAGCAAGAACTGAACCCCTTTGTTTTTAAATGCAGATCCACATACCATAGGAATGATGCTCATGTCCATTACCGCAGCACGAAGCGCAGCGTGGATTTCATCTTCTGTGATGGAATCCTCGTCTTCCATGAACTTCTCTAGCAATCCTTCGTCATAACTCGCTACCTCTTCGATCAAGTGCGCACGGTACTCGTTCACCTCGTCTTGCATTTCTGCAGGAATGTCAACAACGTCGAATGTAGAACCGAAGTTATCCTCGTGCCACACGATCGCGCGGTTTTTCACAAGGTCAACAATTCCTTTGAAATCAGCTTCATCACCGATAGGCAAAACAATTGGCACTGCATTAGAGCCCAACATATCTTTTACCTGCTGGCAAACAGCCAAGAAGTTAGACCCTTGACGGTCCATCTTGTTCACAAAGCCCATACGTGGCACTTTGTAGTTATCTGCCAATCTCCAGTTCGTTTCTGACTGAGGCTCAACACCATCTACGGCGCTAAACAAGAATACCAAACCGTCGAGTACACGCAATGAACGGTTCACCTCAACGGTAAAGTCAACGTGACCGGGAGTATCGATAATATTAAAGTGGTATCCTTTAGC
>CAWUKP010000043.1:0-12553 GCA_963922975.1 uncultured Spongiivirga sp.
TGTCAAATTTGGTTTATTAATGGATTTTTTCAGCGTGGACATGGCTTAATTTTCCATCCTTCTCTTCGGTATGTTTTCCTCAAAGGTCTGTGGAGTTCCGTCTTTTTGTAGATTCACCGTTTTGATTTTAGGTGTTTCTGAAAACCCCCTCTCCACAATCCATAACAGTTCTTTCATTTCGTTATGAACGGCCACACAGTGCACTTCTTTGACATGTTCAAGTACCTGTAGTCCCTTTTGAATATCAAAAAGTGGTGAGGTCTTCAATAAGATATTGGGAGCTCTTGAAAGCAATAAGGATAGATGCGCCACCACATTGGGTTCGCAATCCTCAAGCAAAAAAACTTTGCCTTTATGATTATCTCTTCGTGAAGGATCTACGTACAGCCAATCAGCATCTAGAGAAGTTTCTTGGATGAATTGTATACCATCGACAGCATAACATGAAATGTTGTTGGTACCCAGCTGACCAAAGTTGTGCTGAGCAATTTGTGAAAGTACCTCCTTCTGTTCGCAATGATGTACCGTATGTACTTTTTTGGCGAAATAATAGGAGTCCACTCCAAATCCGCCTGTGAGGTCTATAAGCACTTCACCTTCAACCAAATTCGCCTTGTACTGAGCGGTAATTTCTGAGGAGGTCTGCTCAATGGAAAGCGGTGGCGGAAAGAGAATCTTTGGCGTATGGAACCAAGTGGGAAGTTTTTTTTGACTTTTCTTTTTCGCCACAATTTGAGTCACCAGTTCCTGGGAAGTAATACCGTCAAACGGACTGCCTTTTAGGAGGATTTTATGGGGGTCTTCATTCAAATGTGTGCTAATGAACGCCTGTACTTCTGGATGTAGCAGATTGTTGTTCAATGCCTAGTGTTCCAAATCTTTGGTGATCGATTTAACTATCTTATTCTCCGCTAAGAACTCTTTCAAAATAACTTTTATGGCTGTGTAAGTTGGCACTGCGATGATCATGCCCAACGGACCAAAAAGGAGGCCTCCAATGATAATAATCAAGAAAATTTCCAAAGGATGCGATTTCACGCTGTTGGAGAAAATATACGGTTGGCTGAAGAAATTATCGATAAGCTGACCAATAATGAATCCGATCATCACGTAGATCGTGGTGGGTAGTATGGTTTCGCTAAAACTTTCCCCCAAATTGCTAGTCATTGTCAACACCAACATTAAAAATCCACCAATCAACGGACCGATGTATGGAATCAAATTCAACAATGCACACAAAAAGGCAATTACCACCGCATTGTCGATCCCGAAAATGAGCAAGACAATGGTGTACACAATGAAAAGGATCAGGATTTGTAATAATAATCCAATGAAATAGCGTGAAAGCAAACCTTTGATGGTTTCGATTGATTTTTTTACTCTACGCTCCTTATCGTCTGGAATGAGCGTTAAAATACCGCCTTCAAACAGCCGACTGTCTTTTAAAAAGAAGAACGAAATAAACAACACTGAGAAAAGCCCAATGGTGAAACTTCCTAAGGCGCCACCTACGGAATTTAGAAGGTTAGGGATGGCAGTAAAGTCCAAACTCGACCAAACATTTGACTCTTGAAGGGTCTGCTCTAAGTCGATGTTTTGCAAGGCAAAATAGTCTCGAATCTCTTCGTATAAATTTTCGACATTTTCACGGAGTTCCTCCACATTCAATAGTGATAAATTTTGTCCTTGTTCTACCACCAGCGGAATGAACATCAGAATAAGCCCCGCCAATACACCAAACATCAAAGCCATAGTAACAACCACCGCTAAAGTGTTACGAAACTTGAGTTTGCGTCTCAAAAAAAGCACAATGGGTCTGCCAATTAATGATATGACTCCGGCGATCGCTACATAGCCTATGACGGAGCGAATGAGGTATAGGAAATAACCCAAAACAAACACGCCAAACAAAATGGCTAGGGCCTTGAGAATGCCTTTTGTAATGATGTTCGACTTCATGTTGGAAAGATAGGAAATTTACCTCACTGCCACTGCTTGGTAATTTCGTAAAGCCCAATGCTGGTTGCTTGCACCACATTCATGCTGCTATTGTGTCCATACATGTTGATATGAAGATGATATGAGGCGGCTTTTAAAAAATCGGAGGAAATCCCATGGTTTTCGTTCCCAACAATCAACGCAAGCTTGGAGAATTGTGAAAAATCAAATTGTCCAAGGTCTTGGCTAGACTCAGTGATTTCTAAGGCTACTAAAGGGTAGCTATCTTTCGCAAGAAGTGCCATCGTTTCTTCAGCAGAATCAAGGCATGAGAATGTTACACTTTTTTCAGTGTTTCGGGCCGTTTTCTGCATGCGTCTGCCAAAATTTTGGGGTTGCGTTCCACAAAAAATGATCGCTTGTACACCAAAGGCCTCGGCAATTCTGAACAATCCACCCATATTGGCCGCACCTTTCATGTGATCGCAAACTAAAACAATTGGAAAGGTTTTCTGTTGAAAAGATGTATGCTCATGAGAAAGTTGCGTCATGGTTAGTTCTCAAAGGCATACTGAATAATGTTGGCCCCCATTTGCAAGGCTTTCAGGCGAATTTCTTCTGGATCATTGTGGATCTCAGGATTTTCCCAACCATCACCCAAATCGCTTTCAAAAGTGAACAACAACAGCAATCTTCCTTCATGAAAAATACCAAAGGCTTGTGGAGGTTGGCCATCGTGTTCATGTATTTTGGGCAATCCGTTGGCAAAACGAAATTGCTGAGAAAAAATAGGATGATCGCTTCCTAAAAGTTGTAATTCTTTATTGGGAAACACTTTTTTCAGTTCTCGTCTTAAATACGGACTCATGCCATAATTATCGTCGATGTGCAAAAAACCTCCAGACAATAGATAATTTCGAAGGTTCTCGGCCTCTTCTTCAGAAAAGAAAACATTGCCGTGTCCTGTCATGTGTATCCACGGATAGCGGAAGATATCCGAACTACCCACTTCTACTGTCTCTGGTTTTTCGGCTATAGTCGTTCCGATATTTTCGTTGCAGAACGAAATAAGATTCGGCACGGCTGTAGGATTGGAATACCAATCGCCGCCGCCTTGATACTTTAGGATAGCTACCTCTTGAGCTTGCAGCATGCCTGACGCGATCACCATAAAAAAATAGACGCTATGCGTAAGGAAGCCGAAAATTTGTCGAACCAATCTCATATCTCAAAAGTAAAAAAGAAAAGCCATGCGTATTCTCCTTTTAACGTTTCTTCTAGGAATAGCTTTGTTGAGCACTTATGAAACTAAAAGTACGCATTCAACTGATGGCATTGTAGTTCTTGAATTATTTACCTCTCAAGGTTGTTCTAGCTGTCCAGCTGCTGACAAACTCTTGAGTGAAGTGAATGCTACTTATCATCAACAAGCTGTTTTTCCGTTGTCGTATCATGTGGGCTATTGGAACTACATTGGTTGGAAAGACCCCTTCAGCAGCTCTATTCATACCGATCGGCAGCGCGCATACGCTCGAAAATTCAAAAGCCGCTCTATTTACACGCCTCAGATTGTAGTAAATGGCCGAGAGGGTTTTGTAGGATCCAACAAAAATGTTTTGTACGATAAGATCAAAAAGTACTTAAAACTTGATACGAAGAATTCGGTGCAACTTTCTTCTGTAGTCAGAACTTCAGATGTGGTGCAATTTAAAGTAGACATTGGGGGAAATCTAGAGAAGAAGAAAGTGCGCGCGATCTTGGTGCTAAAAGAACGGAAAACCTTTGTAAAACGAGGTGAAAACAAGAATCGTAAACTGACGAACGCCAATATTGTGATTGCAGAAACGTCTTTGCCCGGCAAGAACAAAAGCCTTGAGACTTCACTAGCAATTCCTAAAGAGTTGGTGAAGGAGGGGGAGTTACTTCAAGTAGTCGTGCTCATTCAGGATGAAAACCTCGACATAACCGGTGCTGGAAAAAGCAGTTATTTGCCCTGATTACAGAGTGCTACTGTGTGACAAGCAACGATGGCCGCAGTTTCCGTACGCAGCCGATGGTTGCCCAAGGTAACTGGTGAAAAGTCGTTTTGTTTGGCCAGCATGATTTCCTCCGAAGAGAAGTCGCCTTCAGGACCAATTAAGATCAGTGTTTTTGTTTTAGGCTGAATTCTTTGGGACAGATCAAAACGTTCGCCTTCATCACAGTGGGCGATGAATTTTTGTTCATTGTAGTCTTTGGAGATTAAGTCTTTGAATGACAAAGGCTCGTTCAGAATGGGAAGGTAGGTCTGCAGCGATTGTTTCATGGCCGATTGCAGAATCTTTTCAAAACGGTCGCGCTTCACCACCTTACGTTCGGAGTGATCGCAGATGAGGGGCGTGATTTCAGAGACGCCTATTTCAGTAGCTTTCTCAAAAAACCACTCGTAGCGGTCATTCATTTTAGTTGGAGCCACCGCCATGTGCAATTGATAAGGCAAGGGCTCTTTGTGTTTCATTTCTTGAACCGTAGCTTCACAGTGCTTAAGATCGGCAAGACCAATAACTGCAGTGCAGAGTAGACCTTTTCCATTGGTGAGCATCAAAGCATCGCCCTCCTTTTTCCTAAGTACACGAACAATGTGTTTGCTCTCTTCCTTATCAAATCGAATGGTACTGAGATCGGCAGTTAGTTCAGGATGGTAAAAGAGTTGCATACGGCTTGATGAAAAGATTAGAAGGTAAATCGCGCTTTGGCAGTGACCTTATGGTCGGTGAAATCTCCTTGTAAATATTTTAGGTGCCCAACGATGGCAATCATAGCCGCATTGTCTGTGGTATACTCAAACTTTGGAATATGTACCGTCCACCCCAATTCTTTTTCTGCTTGATACAGTGCATTTCTAATCCCTGAATTGGCTGAAACCCCACCACCGATAGCAATTTCTTTAATGCCCGTTTCTTTTACCGCTTTTTTCAATTTGTCCATTAAAATTTCAATCAACGTATACTGAATGGAAGCGCAAATATCTTTGAGATGTTTTTCGACAAAGTTTGGATCTTCTCTTTCCATTTTTTGAATGAAATAAAGTACAGCCGTCTTAAAACCACTAAAACTGAAATTCAAACCGGCCACCTTGGGCTTAGGGAAAGGAAAGGCCTTCGGATTACCTTCTTGCGCATATTTATCGATGATGGGGCCTGAAGGGTAGGAGAGTCCTAACATCTTTCCGCTTTTATCGAAGGCTTCGCCCACCGCATCGTCAATGGTTTGACCAATGATTTCCATGTCGAAATGGTCATTCACTTTCACCAATTGGGTATGTCCGCCACTGATAGTGAGGGCAATAAATGGAAAATTCGGGATGCGTTGCCCTTCATCTTCAATGAAATGCGCTAAAATATGAGCTTGCATATGATTCACCTCGATCAAAGGAATGTTTAATCCCATGGCGAGCGACTTCGCAAAAGAAGTGCCGACTAGTAGTGATCCCATCAATCCAGGGCCGCGCGTAAAAGCGATGGCGCTTAGTTGTTTTTTATCGATATTTGCTTGAGCGATGGCCTGTTGAACGACCGGAACTATGTTTTGCTGATGCGCACGAGAGGCCAATTCCGGCACCACACCGCCGTAGGCCTCATGAACCTTTTGGTTGGCAACAACATTCGACAACTTTTTGCCGTTGTGTAATACAGCGGCACTGGTGTCATCGCACGACGATTCTATGCCAAGGATGAAAATATCTTTGGAAGAATTCATAGTTAGGTATAAAATTTGATCCGTGGGTAATCCATAGACAACACTGAAGCGTATTTAAGGGGCAAAGGTAAAACAGGGAGCATTATCAAAAAAATCAGAAAAATATTGCTGCGAACGCTATTGGCGATCTTCTTGCTATTGGTATTCCTTGTTTTTATTTTTTCGCTCCCAGCAGTGCAAACTCGCTTAGCACGGAAACTTACGAACGACATCAACGAAACCTACGGAACGGATATTCAAATCGGACGAGTAGGACTAGGTTGGAATTTAGATGTCTCCTTGCGGGAAGTCTTTGTGAAAGATCATCATAAAGACACCCTTTTCTACGTGGCCGACATCAATACCTCTATCCTCAGCGCGAAAAAAGCCATGGACGGGCAGTTGATTTTTGGAGACCTGGATATTGAGGGCTTGGCCTTTCACCTTAAAACCTATCGCGACGAAATTGACACTAATTTAGACGTGTTTATCGATCAGTTAGAACAATTTGACACCGTCCCGCAAACGGAGCCTTCCTCTTTTCTTTTGACCTCAGACGATGTGTTGATTGAAGACAGTCGTTTCAAGTTAATAGACGAAAACAAGGAAAGTGAAAATGTCTTAGATTTCAAAGAGCTCAACGGAACCTTAGAGAATTTTGAAATTAGAGGCCCCGACGTGTCCATGGCCATCCGCGACTTAACCTTTTTAGACAGTCGCCAACTGCGCGTTACCGACCTAGATACAGATTTCACCTATACCCGCAGTCAGATGCGTCTAGAGGAACTTAGTATCGCTACCAAGGCCTCTTTGCTTCAAGGAGAAATGATATTTGACTACCAGCGCGAGGATTTCGCGGACTTTTTCAACAAAGTGAAACTGACCGCCAATTTTGAGAATTCAACCATCGCTTTTGATGAGGTCAATCTTTTTTATAACGAGTTTGGAAGCTTTATCAAAGCAGATTTCAATACGCGAATCGAAGGTGTTCTCAATGACTTTAGGGCAGACGACTTTCAATTGGTATCTAGCAACACCCGAATTGACGGCGACCTCCGTTTTCAGAATTTATTCGATAGCAATCAACCCTTTTTTCTGAATGCTAGATTGGATCGACTTTCATCAAACTACTATCAACTGAAAGGATTATTACCTGATATTCTGGGGAGAACCTTACCCACTAGTTTTCAAAACCTAGGGCAATTTAATATCTCCGGAAACACGCTGATCACTGACAATAGCATAGATGCACAACTGGATATTGAGACCAGTATTGGCAGTAGTAGTTCAGATTTGTTGCTGTCTAATATTACAGACATTGATCGTGCAACTTATTCAGGTGAGTTGGCCTTCGATGGTTTTCAGATCAACAAAATCTTGGAAGGGCTGCCTATTGAAGAAATAACCCTAGATGCGAGAGTAGACGGTCAAGGCTTTCTCGCGGAAAATCTCAACACAGAAATCAGTGGTCAGATATTTAGCCTTACCTACAATGGATACAGTTACAAAAATTTAGAAGTTCAGGGGCTGGTGAAGGATCAGCTTTTTGACGGAAAATTGGTGGCGAAAGACCCTAATTTGAGAATGGATTTTCAAGGGCTCGCAGATTTCTCTGGGGTGAAGAACGATTTCAATTTTAAAGCGGTAGTTCAATACGCTAATTTGAAGGTTTTGAATTTCTTCGAACGCGATAACATTTCCGTTTTTAAAGGAGATGTGGCGATGGATATGGTAGGAACCAATTTGGATGATTTGGATGGAGACATTCGTTTTACCAGAACCTACTACAAGAATCAAAATGACGAATATTTCTTCAGTGACTTTAAAGTTTCTTCTAGCTTCCAAGACAGCATTCGCACCGTGGAAGTCGATTCTAAAGATATCATTGAAGGGAAAATGGTAGGAAAATTTAAGGTCAATGAACTCGGCAAGTTGGCCCAAAACTCTATCGGAAGCCTATATGCGAACTATTCGCCCTACGAAGTAACTTCAGGGCAATTTGTAGATTTCAATTTCAAGATCAGGAATAAAATCATCGAAGTATTTCTTCCTGAGGTAAAATTGGGTCCTAATACGAGCATTCGTGGAAGTATCACCGCAAAAGAATCTGATTTTAAACTCAAGTTCAAATCTCCGCAGATCATCGCATACGGCAATATTTTTGACGATGTTGATTTTGAAATTGATAGCCAGAACCCGCTATACAACACCTATGTGCAAGTAGAGGCCTTAAAGACTAAATACTACGATGTTGATAATTTTCAACTGGTCAACATCACCGCCCAAGACACGCTTTTCTTCCGAACTGAATTTGAAGGCGGACGAGGTCATGAAGATTCGTACAATTTGAACTTCTACCATACCATAGACGCCCAGCAGCGATCGGTATTTGGGATGAAGCGTTCTGATGTTACCTTCAAGGGCAATACATGGCTGATGAATGCTGCCAACAACAAGGCGAATAAAGTACTGTTGAGCAAGCGCCTGGATACGATTTTGATTCGAGAGTTCGACTTCACCCATAAAGACGAGCGCATTGATGTGAAAGGCGAACTGTTTGGCGATGCACAAAAGAATATCGAGCTGGATTTTGTCAATGTACATTTAGCCAAAGTGACTCCTGAAATTGATAGCTTGGATCTCGACGGATTGCTCAACGGGAACTTGAAGTTGGTGCAGCGCAACAAAGCGTATCTTCCTACCACCGACTTGACCATTAATGAGTTGGAGGTGAATACATTTGCACTCGGAGATCTTGCCTTAAGCGCAAAAGGCAACGACGATCTCAGTCAATACGACATCAATGCTACGCTGCGACGCGAGAACATCCGAAGTCTGATCGCCAACGGCTACATCTACGATTCTGAAAAAGTAACCACCATCGACATGGATACCGAATTACGAGATTTTGATCTCGCTCCTTTCAATCCTTTAGGCGAGGGCGTCATTGATAAAATTCGTGGCGAGGTAAGTGGTTTTGCCAAAGTAACGGGCAATATCAACAATCCGGATATTGATGGTGAGTTGATGATAGAAAATGGAGGAATTGCGGTACCCTATTTGAATGTCAATTATGATTTTGTGGATGTGGCCAATGTAGATCTCTACAATCAAACCTTTCACTTTAATGCGGTCGATGTTCAAGATGTAGATTTTAAAACGAATGGTTTATTAGACGGAGATATTAGTCATACCGCTTTTGGCGATTGGCAGCTAGATTTGGACATTGGGGCAAATCGACTTTTGGTGTTGAACACCAAAGAAGAGGAGGAATCGCTCTATTATGGAACAGCTTTCATGAATGGTGATGCTCGCATTTTCGGAGCAACTGATAATTTGACCATCAAAGTGGTGGCCACTTCAGAAGCTGGTACTTCGATTAAAATACCTGTTAGTGATGTGGTTTCCATAGAAGATAGTTCCTTCATTCGCTTTATCGATCTGAGTGCTGAAAAAGACGAAAATGGCAACTATGAACAAGAGGAAATTACAGGCTTAGAATTGGATTTTGATCTCGATGTCACCAAAGATGCAGAGATTGAAATTGTTGTCGACAAACAAACGGGAAGTTCCTTAAAAGGACGCGGATTTGGGAACTTACTCATGGAGATCAATACGAACGGGAAGTTCAATATGTGGGGTGACTTCTTGACGGATACGGGAGAATATAATTTCAAGTACGGCGGAGTGATTTCAAAGAAATTCATCGTGCAACCAGGAGGAAGCATCCGTTGGGAAGGCGATCCGTATGATGCCTTGGTAGACATAACCGCTGTCTACAGACTTCCAAATGGCGCCAATCCTTCGGTTTTGTTGGGAAGCACAGGCTTCACTCGAAAAATTCCAACAGAAGTGAGTATCAAATTAGAGGGGAAACTCTTGCGTCCTGAAGACCAGCAGTTTGATATCAATTTCCCCAACACCAGCGGAACCGTGGTGTCTGAATTGCGCTATCGCTTGGCAGACGATCAAATACGTCAGCTCAATGCGCTTTCGTTGTTGGCCCAAGGAACTTTTCTTCCTGACAACAGCTTTGCGTTTACCAATGCCTTGGGATACACGGCTTCCGAGACGATATCGTCTTACATTAATAGTATCTTTAACAATGACGACGGAAAGGTGAAACTGGGCGTTAATTACGATATTGGAGATCCCGCTAGCGAAAACCAATCGGCCACCCAAGACCGACTCGGGGTCACGCTTTCCACACAGATTAGCGATCGGATTCTCATCAATGGGCAGATCGGAGTGCCCGTAGGCGGAGTGAGTGAATCTGCGGTGGTAGGCGATGTACAAATTGATTTTCTACTCAACGAAGAAGGAACCCTGCGTGGCAAAGTTTTCAACCGAGAAAATGACTTCCAATTCAACAACGACATTGGCTACACGCAAGGTCTGGGATTGTCTTATTCTGTAGACTTTGACAATTTCAAGGAGCTCAAGGAAAAAATCTTCAACGGGAAAAAGAAGAAACAAGCTCAAATTCAGGAAAAAAAGAAGGATTCCATTTTTGACGACTTCATTAATTTCGACGATTCCAACGACGATAATTAAGCCGAAATTTTAAGCGCTTACTCCTCTAAAATTCCTTCCGAAATCGGGAAGTTGTTAACGAAAACGATTGAAATTTTGGACTCCGTCAAAATTGCCCAAATCCTTGGCATAGATTGAAATAAGTTTGGTAGCTTTACATTTCGCAAGAATGTAAGCTATGTCAAGAAGCATCAAAAAAATAGGAGTGATGACCTCTGGCGGGGATGCTCCAGGGATGAATGCTGCGATCCGTGCAGTAGTCAGAACATGTGCTTTTCACGGAATTGAATGTGTCGGTGTTTACCGAGGATACCAGGGAATGATCGAAGGCGATTTCAAGACCATGAGTGCCCGAAGTGTGAACAATATCATCAACAAGGGAGGTACGATTCTCAAGAGTGCACGCTCAGAAGAATTTCGAACCAAAGAAGGCCGACAAAAAGCGTACGATAGCCTGATTGATTACGAAATTGATGCGTTGGTGCTTATTGGTGGTGACGGTACCTTCACCGGAGGAATGATCTTTAATAAAGAATTTAAATTCCCCATCATTGGCATTCCAGGAACGATCGATAATGATATTTACGGAACACGATACACCCTAGGCTATGATACCGCGCTGAATACTGTGGTGGAGGCCATCGATAAAATTCGCGATACAGCTAGTTCCCACAACCGACTGTTTTTCGTGGAAGTAATGGGAAGGGACGCAGGAGATATCGCACTTAACGCTGGTGTAGGTGCTGGTGCAGAAGAAATTCTGATTCCAGAAGAGGATATGGGGCTGGATAGATTGTTAGAATCCTTGCAACGAAGTCGCAAGTCAGGGAAATCTTCCTCCATTGTGGTGGTAGCAGAAGGTGATAAGACTGGAAAGAACGTTTTTGAACTTGCAGAATATATAGAGCAGAATATGCCCGATTACGAGGTACGTGTTTCAGTACTAGGACACATGCAGCGAGGAGGCTCTCCGTCGTGTTACGATAGAGTGTTGGCCAGCAGAATGGGCGTGAAGGCTGTAGAGTCTTTGATGGAAGGCAAATCTAACTTTATGGTTGGCGTAGCAGATGATCACATGATTCTCACCCCCTTGGATCAAGCAGTAAAAGGTCATAACGAAATTGATGCTGAATTACTTCGTGTTTCGGACATCATGACCACTTAAAAGATAAATTTTTGAACCTTAAAATAGAATACGAATATGTCTACTTTAAAAATTGGAATTAACGGATTTGGTAGAATCGGACGTTTGGTTTTCCGTGATACTCTCAGACGCGATAATGTGGAAGTTGTGGCGATCAACGACCTATTAGACGTAAATCACCTAGCATATTTGCTTGAGTACGATTCTGTTCACGGACGTTACGGTGGAAAAATCGAAGTCAAAGACGGTCAATTAATCGTGGAAGGAAAGACCATCCGTGTGACGGCAGAGCGCGATCCTAGCAATCTAAAATGGGATGAGGTTGGCGCCGACGTAGTGGCCGACTGTACCGGAATCTTTACCACGCTAGACAAAGCTCAGGCTCACCTCGACGCAGGCGCGAAGAAAGTGGTGATCTCTGCGCCCTCAAAGGATGCACCTATGTTTGTGATGGGAGTGAATCACAAAGAAGCTACCGCCGATCAACGCATTGTGTCGAACGCTTCTTGTACCACTAATTGTTTGGCGCCGATTGCCAAAGTGCTGAACGACAACTTCGGTATTGATGAAGGCTTGATGACCACGGTTCACGCTACCACCGCTACGCAGCTTACGGTAGACGGTCCGTCTAAGAAAGACTATCGTGGTGGGCGTAGTGCATTGCTCAATATCATTCCTGCCTCTACGGGCGCTGCCAAGGCAGTAACGAAGGTAATTCCAGCATTGCAAGGCAAACTTACTGGCATGGCTTTTAGAGTGCCAACGGCCAACGTATCGGTAGTTGATTTGACCGTACGCTTGCAAAAGGAAACTTCCTATGAGGAGATCAAGCAAGTGATGAAGGCTACAGCCGATGGTGAGCTGAAAGGAATTTTGGGCTACACTGACGAATTGGTGGTGTCTCAAGACTTTGTAGGCGAAACACGTACGAGTGTCTTTGATGCTGGTGCGGGTATTGAATTGAATTCTAAATTCTTCAAAATCGTTTCTTGGTACGATAACGAAGCTGGATACTCTAGCAAGTTGATCGACCTAGCTGAGCACGTGAATAGCTTATAAAACGAAATAACTCTCAAGAAGGGCTTCATTTCAAAAGTGAGGCCCTTTTTTCTTCAAAAAGCAGTACTATGATACTCATTGTGGATAGTGGCGCTACAAAGGCCGACTGGATTGCGCTTGATGATGCTGGTGAACAGCTATTTTTTACACAAACCTTGGGCT
>CAWUKP010000044.1:0-12207 GCA_963922975.1 uncultured Spongiivirga sp.
GATTTTTGTTTGGTAAGCATCATAATTCGTTTTTTGATGAGTGATTGTTTGTGAAATTGATTTACAAATGAAAAATGGGATACTTCGAATACTTGGGAAAGCAACGCTTGATACTTTTCTAGCTTAGTTTTGGGTACATGCGCATCTGCCACAAATTCGTGAAGTTCGGCCATTCGATGTTGGTAGATATATATTAGAGGATTGAACCACAATAGAATACGCAGCAATTCAAATAACAAGAGATCCCAGCTGTGCTTTTGTCGAACATGCACCAACTCATGGGCAATCATGTGTTCTTGCTCTTCTTGAGTCACCTGTCCACCTAGGAATATATATCGAAAGAAGGAAAAAGCAATTCGCTGTTGCTTGACCACAACGAGTTTAAATTCCGCAAAATTAGTAATGGTACCACGTTGTATCAACTTCAATAGCTGACCCATCTTGAATAGCAAAAAGAGTGTGCCGCACAGCATTCCGATAAGCCACCAAGACGTTCCCTGTACATACCAAGGAGATTCCGCAACGGAAACGACCCCAGAAATATCTTCCACCACCATGAGCTCCGGTAAAGCGTAGGTATAAGAGTCTGGAATGGATTGCTGTAGGCTGGGCAACTGTATAAAAGGAAGTAGTATTGCCAGTAAAGGCGTTACCAATAAATATGCTCGATTCCATTGAAAGAACGTCTCACGGCGCAAAAAGCCATCATAAATAAGCAGGAACAGCAGTTGAAACGCTATGATTTCAAGTAATTGGTAGATCATTTTCCTTCGCTTTTATGGATTTCCTTCATGATTTCTTCCAATTCCTCTATCCGGATGTCGTTTTTCTTCACGAAAAAAGAGACCATACTCTTAAAGGAGCCTTTGAAATAACCGTCCACCAGTTTATTGATGGACTGATTACTGTATTCCGATTGTTTAACCAAAGGAAAATACACATGTCCTTTTCCCACTTTTTCATGGGAAACAAAGTCCTTACTCTCCAAAATCCGTACAATGGTGGAAATGGTATTGTAGGCAGGCTTTGGGTCAGCGAGCTCTTCAATAATCTGTGCAACGTTGGCATGCTCGAGCTTCCAGAGGACCAACATGACTTCTTCTTCGGCTTTTGTGAGTTGTTTCATGAGTACTAATTCTTTTCAAATATAACTAAATATTTAGTTTAAACTAATTTTTTAGTTGAAAATAATTTGTAACAGCTTTCTCCTATCTTCGTCTCATAGAAAAAAGAACATGGATTTTGTGCTGCTAACACTAGGCCTTTTTTTGGCCATTCTGGGCATCCTTGGAAGCTTTTTGCCTGTCTTACCAGGTCCACTGACGGGATGGATCGGTCTATTGGTGCTTCATTTTAGCGAAGCTGTCCCTATGAATTGGTGGTTTTTGGGCCCTTGGTTGGCCGTAGCCCTAGTAATTTTCGTGTTGGATTATATTATCCCAGCTATTGGTACCAAAAAATTTGGCGGCAGCAGGGCAGGCATGATCGGCACTTCTATAGGTCTTGTGGTAGGCATTATTGCACCGATTCCTTTCGGCATTATTATTGGCCCCTTTGCGGGTGCATTTATTGGTGAAATGATTCACCAAAACAATAGCAAAAAAGCTACCAAGGCAGCTTTTGGTTCCTTTCTTGGATTCCTGACAGGCGCCTTTTTGAAGTTTGTGGTAGCAACCATCTTTCTGGGACTCTTTATCGGCAAAGTATGGGAGTTCCGCGCTGAATTCTTCTAGTCTTCTATATCGAGAATTCCCAAGCGCTTCCGATTCACGAGCAATTGAGTCACATCTGGTCTAGAATAATGTCCGGAGGCGTCAAAATTCTGACGCTCTTCGTATACTTTCCGAAAATCTAGGGTTTGATACAACAATCCCTCTGTATTCACCACAGGTTCGAGAATCCATTCGCCATCAGGGCCAGCGATACACGATCCACCATTAACTAACGGATCGGAGGCATTTTTCAGAATGCTTTCCAAATGAGGTGTTTCTGCAGGAAAGTCTTGCTTCCGCATGATCCCTGACACAGAAATCACATAACTGCGACCTTCTCTGGCTATAAAGCGGGTAATGTCTTTCGTATTGTAATCGCCCCCAGGCCAAACGGCAATATGTAGATTCTCGCCAAGCGCATACAAGGCGGCTCTGGGCAGAGGCATCCAATTTTCCCAACAATTGAGCCCCCCAACGGTAAATTCCTTAAGTGCGTGTACTTGTAGTCCGTTACCGTCTCCCGGAGCCCATGTGAGGCGTTCCTCATAGGTGGGTTGGAGTTTACGATGTACCGATTCTATATTCCCCTCTGTACTGATATAGACCAAGGAGCAATACAAACTATGCCCGCCACGATCTAGGGGTCTTTCAATGATGCCCAAATAAATGGCCATGGAATGTTCTTTGGCTAATTGGCAAACCTCATCCAAATCTCCTTCTTCAATAACCACCGCATTGCGAGCGTAGTGCGCATGTAGTTCCTTTTGTACAGGTGCGTCGAACTTTGCTCCGTCGGTCAGGCTGATCCAAAACGGATAGCCTGGTAATAATCCTTCACCAAAAACAAGGAGCTCTGCCTGCTCGTTCGCTGCTTCTGTGATTGACTCACAGATTTTAGCCAAAGTGGCTTTCTTATTTAGCCACACAGGTGCTATCTGCGCTAAGGCAACCTTTAATTCATATGATGCCATATTTCTAAATGAAATAGATAAAGACTAAAAAAATCGTTCAAAAATCAGGGAAGCGTCAATCAGTAAGATGCTAATGACCCCCGCCACAATGATAAATTTAAGGATATTGTGCGCAATCAGGTAGTGCAATTTGGAATTAGACCTCCATATCAAACCCAAAAGCAGCACCAGCATCAGCATGGCAAAATAGAAGTAATAATGCATTTGTCCGATATCAAAAAAACGAATCAAGAGATACGCAGGTATTACAGTCAAGACAATGAGAACCGTCACGAACCCCTTCGCCATGGTTTCACCGTATAAAATTGGTATGGTCTGATAGCCCAGCGCCATATCACCTTTCATATTCTCGAGATCCTTGATCAGCTCGCGCATACTAATCAGCAAGAATAGAAAAGTGGCATGCACAAAAATGGCTGTTTCAAAATTTTTGTAGTACACAAAAACCGCAAAAAACGGTACAATGGTAAGGATGGCAGAGGTTAAATTCCCGAGGAAAGGTAAGCGCTTTAGTTTGTGAGAATACAACCAAATTCCGAAGATATAGACCGCAAAAAAGAGTACGGCACGGAAGGAAACATAGCTGGCGCACAGCACCGCAATAAAATTCAGAATAAAGTAGGTGGTTAACTTAAACTGCTGACTTACCAAGCGGTCAAGCATCGACTTGTACGGCCTGTTGATCAGATCCTTTTCTTTGTCATAAAAGTTATTGATGATATAACCCGAAGCGATGGTCAGAGCTGTTGCAGTGACCAGCATGAACAATTGGAGATCCAACAGCACTTCTTTGGCTGGAAGATCTTTTCCCATGATAAAAATGGAAGCCAAATACTGTGCAAGGGTAATCACTAGGATATTATATCCTCTAACCACAGAGAACATGCTCAATAATTTGAGCAGAAACATTCGCTTTTGACGAGAAAGGCCCATGACTGGGACTTAGAAGTTGTAGACGACTTCTAATTTATGTCCGGAAAGTGCTTTTTGCGCTTCTTCTAGGTTTTCGGTGAAGCCTAAAATGTAACCGCCACCGCCGGAGCCACAAAGCTTCAAATAGTAGGCATTGGTCTCGATGCCCTTTTGCCAGAGTTGATGAAATTTCTCTGGAATCATCGGCTTGAAGTTGTTGAGTACGACGTTCGATAACTTTTTCACATTCTTAAAAAGTCCTTTTACGTCTCCCTTTAAGAAGTCTTCCACGCAAGAGTCTGTGTATTTGATGAATTGGTCTTTCAACATATTTCGAAAGCCTTCTTGCTTCATCTTTTCCATGAAAATACTGACCATCGGAGCCGTTTCGCCAGTACTGCCACTATCTAACAAGAAAACCGCTCCTTGTCCTTGTGCGTGTTGCGAAGGAATACCTGTTGGCTCAATGTGATCCTTGCTATTGATAAGTATCGGGATACTCAAATAACTGTTCAGAGGATCTAGCCCTGACGACTTTCCGTGGAAAAAAGATTCCATCTTCGCGAAGATCTCTTTTAGTTTCAAAAGCTTCTCACGTGTCAAGTTTTCCAGCACCGTAATCTTATCCGTAGCATATTTGTCGTAGACTGCGGCTACGAGTGCACCACTACTTCCTACGCCATATCCTTGAGGAATGCTGCTATCAAAGTACATACCCGCTTCCAGATCTTCTGTCAATTTCTTAAGATCAAAAGAAACCAAAGATTCTGGTAATTCCTGCAGATGCGCTGCAAACGCTTTCAAGCTTTTATTGGATTGAAGCGCTTCTTCGGAGGTACTGCCATCTGCCTTCAACGCCCCGTTGTAAAAGTTATATGGAATGGATAAGCCTTTAGAATCCTTAATGATTCCGTATTCTCCGAAAAGGAGAATTTTAGAGTAGAAGAGCGGACCTTTCATAGCCATGTTGGGTAATTCGTTTAGGAATCAGTCCCTAAAACTGAAACAAAGTTACACTTTTTTAGCACCGAAACCACTTCGATCACAAATATAGTGTCCGTTTTGACAAAATTGAACTAACTCGCTCTTAATGAATTCATAAACTTCTGTGCTTTCGTTTTCTGGATACAGCAAGTGAACGTTGGCGCCAGCGTCTAAAGTGAAACACAGGTGCAAACCCGTCTGCTTCCTGAACTCCCAAATTTTTTGAATGATCGATAAGGTATTGGGTCGCATCAGGATGAAATACGGCTGAGAGCTCATCATCATGGCGTGCAGGGTCAGCGCCTCGCTTTCCACTACATTGATAAATCCGTTAAGATCTCCTTGAGCGAAAATAGCAATGAGCTTATCGATATTCTCATGGGCCTGAGCAAACCGCTGTGTGCCGAAAGGGTGTCCGTGCATCAATTCGTGGCCCACGGTGCTACTTACTTGTTTTTCACCTTTGTCAACCAGCAGAATGGTATCGTGAAAATTCTGAAATACAGGATGTACTTCTCCCTCATATTTCACTCCAAATAAGTCAGAGCTACCCGCTACCTGCTGATGCTTTCCCCAAACTACCAAATCGCCTTCAATGCTTCGCGCCGCGCTTCCGGAACCTAGTCGCGCCAAAAAAGAAGCTTTTTGCTTAAAAAAGGCAACATCATGGCTTACCATTTCTTGCTCCATGCTCATCAAACAAAGCGCTAATGCGCTCATTCCACTTGCTGAAGAAGCAATACCGCTGCTGTGCGGAAAGGAATTATGGGTTTCTACAGTCAACTTATACGCTTTCAAAAAAGGGATATAGGCTTCAATGCGTTGAAAAAACTGTAAAATCTTAGGTCGAAATGATGGTTTGGTTTCACCATCTAAAAGCACTTCTACTTCAAAATCTGCACCTATTTCCTCCAACTTCTGGTAACGCAGCGTAGTTGTCGTTGCACAGGCATCTAGCGTAAAACTGATCGAAGGATTTGCAGGAATTTGATCGGGTTTCTTTCCCCAGTACTTCACCAAAGCGATGTTGCTAGGAGCACGCCAAGTCACGCTTCCTTGGTCTAACGAAAACTTGTATGTGGATGGAATAAAATCTTGAGCCGTCATAGCCAATTTTGAAAGTCGCAAAGATACTTCAAATAAATTCTTATTTTTAATTTTCACTAACCACCAGATATGTCTAGACAAAACCTACTTCGCATCGTTCTTTCCGTTGTAGTCTGCTTATTGGTCGGGTTTTTGTCGAGTTTTGCGACCCAATCTTCTGTCACGACTTGGTACACCACCTTGAATAAACCCAGCTTCAACCCTCCTAATTGGATATTCGCACCTGTGTGGACCGTACTCTATATTTTGATGGGTATTGCCGTAGGCATCGTCTGGAATCGAGGTTTTTACCACAAGTGGGTGAAAACTGCCATCTACCATTTTTGCTTCCAACTGGTACTCAATGGTATGTGGAGCATTGTTTTCTTCGGAATGCAAAAAGTCTTTTGGGCACTATTGGTCATTGTGGCACTGCTCATCCTCATCGCTTTCACCATTAAATGGTTTAAAATTGTAGATCGACGAGCAGCTATTTTAATGTATCCCTATTTGATCTGGGTAGCCTTTGCTACCGTGTTAAATTTCAGTATTTGGCAGTTGAATTAGTTTGCTGCTTCCTGTAACTGAGTAATTTGCAACTCTTTTGAAGGAAAATAGGAAACCTCCAACATTTCTCCATCTCTTAATAGCGTTAGGCTTCCTTCTTTGTTGGGATCGTGGTACATATCGATGGCTTTGATTTGATCTCCAGCTCTCACGCCTGCTTTATAAGCTTTTGAGGATACATCCACCGAAATAACTTTTCGTTGTTCGTCTTCGGTAAAGCCTTTGTCAAAACTTCGAATCCAAGGAGTGTAAAATGGAAGCCCCAATTCTTGAAATAAGGCAGGAAAATCAAAAGGTACGCCTTGTTCTATGTGCTTTTCAAAAAAGGGCTGAATATCCTCCGCTAAAAACATATTGACCGTCTCGACAAAGTATTGATGGGTCAATTTTTGATTCTTTTCTTTAGCATCAACCAACATTTTTCGCATCATATCATCTAGGCTTTGGTTACCATTGCTTTCTTTTTGAATCTTTTGATCCAGATAGAACGCAAAGAGGGCGCCTCGATAATAGGGAAGTTTCTCGTAAGCACGATCACTCCAAAAATTATCATAGTTGATTTCTGCATTGGGAGCGTCTATCACTGGAGAACGCTGTAAATTCTTAAGTAGCTTATTTATCTCTTTGACATAATCAGCCGTTCGAAAACCAGCAATTTCGTTCAAGCTTACATTCTTGTAGGCATAATACTCTGTAAAACCTTCGCTAAACCAATATTGTTGCTCTTCGTTCTCGTTTTGAATGGTATGGCCAATCCAATTGTGCATCAATTCATGATTAAACAACCATGCAAGCATGGCCAAGCTAACACCCCCATTATCACTAGCAGAAGTGGCAAAAGAATTGGTAAGCCCTGTACCTTGCATTGAACTGCCCATTTCCTCTTGGGTAGGAAGCAGGCTAACGGTGAAATACTCTTGACTGTGGTCTTGCCAAAAATCACGCTGGGCTTCTAAGGTTTCTTTTAAGACCGCACTAATCTCGGCGTCTGTAAAACTGGGCCATTGGCCACGTAGGGATAGCACCACTTTATTATCCTTGAGATGAAACGTATGATTCCTAAAATCGCCCCCAGCGAAAAACGACTCGCCCAGTGCTTCCGATGTCAAACTGAGCTGTTGGTTTTTTTCATTGGACGCGAAGCTGTTGTTAATAAGATAATCTTCAGGTACCTCCCAGATAAAATTCACCTTCAAAGGAATATCTGGGCCAGTATTCAAATGGTGTGGAATCATGAGTAAATGGTGTGTAAACAATCGAAAATAAGTGGGCTGTATAATAGGGCGATACGCCTTTTCGCTCGTTAGCGGTGCTTCGGTGTCTTGTTTTAAAACATAGGAAATTTGCAGCTTGTCTAAATTTTTCGGGTGTTTCAATTCAATTCGGTTGCTGTCTGGATTTTTCAAGATTTCGACGTTTTCCAAGGGTACGTCTACCGACTCTAAGGCATTGAAAAGATTCGTTTCTCCCCAAGCTTCATTGAGATAATCTAGATAGGTGAGCCCGTCTTTTTCTGGAGTAAAGGTGGTCAGCACCTTGAGTTTAGGTACGCCTTCTTCTTGAAAAGGTGTAATCCGATACGTCAATTGATGTTGATCTGCTGGGGTTTGACAAGCATAGGTGAACAGCAGCAGCACCACCAGTCCCGCTATTGGTAAATATATTCTCATGATTGATCCATTTGATAAAAGACGCCTGTCAAAAGTAAATGTGACAGGTTTTACCAACTACCTCTTTTGTTGGGCTAATTCCAACATCTTTTTGATCGTTCGGTAATTGCGTGTAGTAGCAGCCACCTTAAGTCTCTTTTCGAAGAAATTGTTATTACATGTAGCCTTTCTATAGCCCTTAGAGGCGTAGAAATACACACAAGAATCCGTAACGCGAAATTCTTCATCTGGATAATGTTCATCCTGCAATTTCACCATCAACTCTTTTTCTGGCGCAGCGTGCAAGAGCGTGAAATAGCTGTCTTCCATTTTCTGCTGAGGAAAAGGACAATTTACTAAGATCTCCTCCAGCGTTTCTAAGGTGCAGGAAAAGACAGGCACTTCGAAGCCGAAGCTCTCTTTTATCAAATTGGAAAGAGCCTTAGAAGGATTTTTGAGCTGGGTAGTAAACACCAAATTTCCACTTTGAATATAGGTTTGTACCGCTTCAAAGTTGTTTTGTTCGAGACTTGTACGTAAGTCAGCCATTTTAATCTTCCGATGCCCGCCCACGTTAATCCCACGTAAAAATGCAATGTATTTTGTCATGTTGCTTTGGCGATGGCTCGTGCGGCAAGATATGCCCCTGTCCATGCATTTTGAAAATTGAACCCTCCAGTAATTGCGTCGATATTTAATACTTCGCCTGCAAAAAACAAATTGGGGTGTACTTTACTTTCAAAGGTCTTGAAGTTCACCTCCTTCAAATCTATACCCCCGGCGGTTACAAATTCTTCTTTGAAGGTGCTTTTGCCATTTACCTGAAAACTTCCTTCGCAAAGTTGGGCGACCAATGCTTCTGTTTGTTGTTTGCTTATCGAGGCCCAATTGACTTCTGATGTGATATCCGCGGCAACTACTAATTGTTGCCACAAGCGCTTTGGCAACTCAAAAGGACAAGCGGCAGCCACTTTTTGCCGCGCATCTAATTGCCTGCGTTTATTAAGTTCCCGAAGTATGTCGTCTTTTTCAAGTTGCAACCAATTCACCTTGACCTTAAACTGATAATTAGAATCATGAAGTTCTTTTGCGCCCCAAGCTGATAATTTCAAGATAGCAGGACCACTCATGCCCCAATGGGTAATCAACAGAGGACCGTCACTTTCTAATTTAGCAGAAGGTACTGATACTTGTGCTTCGGTTGACAAGCCCATCAACCCTTCTATTCGTGGATCTTTGATATTGAACGTAAAGAGCGAGGGCACTGGTGGAATAATCGAATGCCCTAGTTTTTCGAGTAATTGCCAAACTTTCGGACTGCTTCCAGTGGCTACCAATAATTTCTCGGCGTACACCTCAGTTTGGGAAGTTTCTAACTGCCAGCCTGTCTCCTTTTTGGAAATTCGCTTCACGCCATGACTCTTTAAAACCTTGATGTGTAAGCGCTCTGTTTCCTTCAAAAAACAATCAATAATGATCTGTGAGGAATTGCTTTCTGGAAACATCCTACCGTCTGCTTCGATCTTCAATGGGACGCCACGTTCTTCAAACCAAGCCACCGTATCTCCAGTCATGAAGGTATGAAACGGCCCGAGTAACTCTTTGGATCCTCTTGGGTAGTTCAAACTCAAGTCTTTGGGAAGAAATTCAGCATGTGTAACGTTGCAACGACCTCCACCTGAGATGCGCACTTTAGAAAGCACCTCCTTACTTCGTTCTAAAATAATGACTTTAAGTGATGGGTTTTGCTCAGCAATATTGATCGCTGCAAAAAAACCAGCCGCGCCTCCACCTATGATGGCGACATCAGTTTGCATTGACCCGTTCTGGATAATCTGAGATGATGGCCTCCACGCCCAGTGCTTTTACTCGGGCAATGTCTGCGGGTTCATTGACGGTCCATGTGAAAATTTCAAAGCCAGCTTCTTTGATGGCAGAGACATTTTCTTGGGTGAGCAGTTTGTGGTTGGGGTGAATTGCTTTAGCGTTCAATTCTTTGGCAACTTCTAATGCTTGTAGTGGATCTTTTTCAGTAAGTACGCCAATCGCGATGTCTTGATTTTTTTCACGGAAGCTGCGAAGTTCATCCCAATCAAAACTAGAAATCAGAATTTGCTCAGACTTCAATCCTTCCTTCTCTATGTAGTAGTTCAAGATATGCGCAACTTTCGACGCGGTATTTTTCCCTTTCAATTCAATATTAAGCAACTTCCCGTTGAGCATACGGAGTACCTCTTGCAACTGTGGCACTTTGTAGGCTTCCTCAACAGTGAGTTGCATGATTTGAAAGATATTCAAATCTTCGATATGGCCCTCGCCATTCGTGGTGCGATTGATAGTTTCGTCGTGCATCAACACAATTTCACCACTTTTACATCTGAATACGTCGATTTCAATACCGTCAGCGCCCAGTTCAAAGGCTTTTTCAATGGAGGCAATGGTATTTTCGGCCACATGACCTCTGGCGCCTCGATGTCCGATATTCAATACTTCCGTATTCATTTCTGTGCAGCCTGCTACAAAAAGGGCACTTAGTATCAGTAGTTTTTTCATAGCTCTTATTGCCTTAGCGCTACTTATTTTTCAATTGCAGGATTAACGAGCCTAGGGCTGGTAGCTTTACATTTACACTACCAAATCCATCCTTTACTTCCAATGCGTAGGTACCTTTATCTAGAAGCTGGTCTTCTAGAGTATAATTGCCCTCCGCTAGTTTCCATTGTGAAATCACTTCCGAGGGTAGTTTCAAATTCAAATTATACGACTGTTCGGCGTCAAAGTTGGAGACGATAAGTAGTTTTTCGTTTTCCGACCAGCGAACAAAGCTGTACAGTTTGTCGTCATAATTGGTGGTATGTTTCCGATTATGGACATGAATCTCCATATACTTGCCCATCAAGGCTTCACTTTCTAAGGTGAAATTCAGCAAGCGCTGGTAGTACGCACGAAGTGATCGTTCTTCATCAGATAATTGTCCGCCGTCAAATTTACCTTCATTCATCCAACGCTGATGATGGGGCACGCCTACATAATCGAAAATAGAGGTACGGGTAGGCTTTCCGAAGCCAGCATTCTCCGCACCAGGCTCTCCTACTTCCTGCGCAAAATAAATCATGGTCGGAGCCGTGCTAATGGTAGCAGAAAGCACCATGGCAGGCAATGCTCTTTCTGCACTCCCCGCAAAATCTGGACTCGCAATTCGTTGTTCGTCGTGGTTCTCCAAGAAATGTAGCATGTGATGCTCAATATCTTTCAAATTTTCTTGAATTTTCACCAGATTGTCTGTGGAACCATGCCCCTGAATGATATGCTTCAAGGTGTCGTAGAGCTCTACTTTATCATAGAGGTAATCCATTTTACCTTTGTGAATGTAATCGCGGTAAAGTGATGGATTATACACCTCAGCTAAAAGTAGCGCATCAGGGTTTTTCATTTTGATGGCGGAATTCAGATAGCTCCAGAACTCCACTGGCACCATTTCAGCCATGTCAAAGCGAAAACCATCCACACCCATATCCAACCAATACTGCGTGATCTCTTTGAATTTGATCCAAGAATCTGGAACATTTTTGTCTTCCCAAAAGACCGCATGTGCCTTGTAGCTCATCGTTGCTAGACTGTCTGGCAACGCTGTAAAGTCTTTATCGCCATTGGGCTTTACGCCATAATTGATCTTGACCGTTTCATACCAATCATGAAAGCCTGGCTGGGAACGCCTTGACCCGTTACCTGTCCATTTTGCGGGCACTTCTTTAAACTCGCGATCTACAAGGGTGTGGGTATTTCCCCCCAATGGAAGGTAGTTTTCTTGCCATTGGGGTACTTTGAAGGCTTCATCAACTACGTAATAAAAGTTGTTATCGCGTTCATACTCTACGGAAGTGTCATCTTGTGCTCCAAAATCCTCCACACCAGACGGATTGGTCAAGCCTTCATAGTTACGTGCTACATGATTCGGAACAATATCAATGATAAGCTTCAATCCGTTAGCATGCGTACGCTGCATTAATGCTTGAAACTCCTCTAATCTTTTTGCGGGGTTTTCGGCTAGATCTGGATTTACGTTATAGTAATCCTTTACAGCATAGGGCGAGCCTGCGCGTCCCTTCACCACATCAGGATCGTCATTAGAAATGCCGTAAGCCGTATAATCATTGATGAGTGCATGATGCGGCACTCCTGTATACCAAATGTGCGTAACGCCTAAGGCCTTGATTTCTTGTAGGGCCTTATCGGTAAAATCGTTGAACTTCCCTACACCATTCTCTTCTATGGTTCCCCAGGGTTTGTTGGTGGTGTTGGTATTACCAAACAGTCTGGTGAATA
>CAWUKP010000045.1:0-12181 GCA_963922975.1 uncultured Spongiivirga sp.
CGTCCCAAGTTATTCTCTACGTTCATGTTGAGTCTACTAGCGGAAATTTACAGCACCTTCCCAGAACAAGGAGATAGCGGCCGACCAGAATTGGTGCTGTTCATTGACGAGGCGCATTTGATTTTTAAAGAAGCTTCTGATGCTCTACTCGATCAGATTGAAAGTATTGTGAAATTAATTCGGTCGAAAGGTATCGGCTTATACTTTGTTACGCAAAATCCAACAGACGTACCAGATGCGGTTTTGGCGCAGTTGGGTCTAAAAGTACAGCATGCGCTGAGAGCATTCACCGCGAAAGATCGAAAGGCCATCAAACAAACCGCCGAAAACTATCCGATTTCAGAATTTTATAAGACTTCAGAAGTGTTGACCTCTTTGGGAATTGGTGAAGCCTTAATTACGGCCCTCGACGAAAAAGGGCGTCCTACGCCGCTCGCTGCTACTATGTTGCGTGCACCCATGAGCAGAATGGATGTGCTGACTGACCGAGAATTGAAAGACCTCCTCAACGATTCTAAGCTGATCAAGAAATACAACGAGGAGATTGATCGTGAGTCTGCTTATGAAATCTTAAACGCCAAGATGGAACGTGCCGAAAAAGTACGTGAAGAAGAGGAAAAGCGGGCGGAAAAGGAAAAAGCCTCTCGTTCGCGTTCTAGAAGCAGTTCTTCACGTAGAAGCACGCGCATGAATCCTGTGGTAAAAGTATTGACCAGTGCCACCTTTATCAGGGGCGTGATGGGCGTCTTGAAAAAAGTAATTTAAGAAAGTTGTCAGTTCGAGTAGTAAACCTCAGGTTTAGTATATCTAGAACTGGCAAACTACAAATCTTCTCGATACATTCGCCACTGGCGAACACTCGAAGTGCCATTTATTGACAGCTCATGACAAAGAAATACCAAGTACAAAATTCCCCTTTCATAGTTCCCACTACTGATGGCAAGCTAATCGAGGAACATTTTGGCCGTGCCACGGATGGAAACCAAGACATCAGTATTGCGCACATGGTGGCCCCTCCTGGCTGGAGCGAACCTTTTCAAACGCCAGAATTTGACGAGTACACCTACATCATTCGCGGCAAGAAACAATTTGTTATTGAAGGTGAAAAAGTCGTTCTAGAAGCGGGGCAGTCGATCAAAATTGAGAAAAATACCCGGATTCAATACAGCAATCCTTTTGATGAGGAATGCGAGTACTTGGCCATTTGCTTACCTGCTTTTTCCATAGAAACCGTACATCGGGAGGAGGAATAACAGTCTACTTTTCTTCTTGTTTTAACGATTCTTTTGGACAGTGTGGTTGTAGAATCCAGTAGCTTTAAGGGAAACAACCAACACCAATTTCTCATGAAAGCAACAACTACCCTCATTCTTTTGATGAGTTGTGCTGTCCTTTTCGCACAAAAGGACTGGCAACAATATGAAGCCTCTACCGAATTTCCTTTCGGACAACCCAATCCGGAAGCTCCACAAGAGATTAAAGACTTTGCTCCCATGATTGGCGAATGTGATTGTGACTCGCAAGCCAGAAATCCGGACGGTACCTGGCAGGATGTCATGCCCATGGTCTGGCGTTTCAAGTATATCATGAATGGTTACGGCGTACAAGACGAAACGCTCAAGGCCGATGGTGGGCATTCGGGGAGTATACGTCAGTTTATTGCGGATAGTAGCAAATGGTACGTGCATTATTACTCCAACAAAGGTCCCACGCCCGCACTACCCGCTTGGGAAGGTGGAAAAGTAGAAGACAAAATCATTTTGTTCCGAGAACAGAAAGCACCTAATGGAATGGATGGTTTTTATCGCATCACCTTCTACGATATGTCCAAAACAGGTTACAAGTGGTTAGGTGAATGGGTAAGCTCAAAAGAAAATCCGCAGTTTATCTACCCTACTTGGAAGATTACATGCACCAAACGAATGTAGCCCCTACTTTGCACAACGTTTCGGAATCATTTATCCCTTGATCTGTGGTTTTTGAATTTCAGGTTTCGGACCGTATTTATCAATCAAGTACATTAAGGCTGTCATGGTAGCCGCACCTAATTCTAATTCTCTTTTGTTCACCGCATCAAAAGTGTCGTTCTCAGCATGGTGATGGTCAAAATAGCGTTGCGAATCGGGTCGCAGACCCGCCAACAGAATATCATCATCTTTCAACGGACCAATATCAGCCCCACTTCCGCCCTTGGCGAAATAGTGAATCAAATACGGTTCAAACAGTGGTTTCCAACTTTGAATTCGCGCTACGGCAGCATCGCTTCCATCAAACGAAAAACCGCGTGGTGTAAAACCACCCGCATCACTTTCCAAGGCAAAAACGTGCTTTTCGTTATTCGCCTTTGCCTCTTCGGCATACTTACGTCCGCCGCGAAGCCCGTTTTCCTCATTCATAAACAAGACCACGCGAATACTGCGTTTTGGTCTATACCCTACTTCCTTGAACAACCGTAATACGTCCATACTTTGCACGCAACCTGCACCGTCATCGTGCGAACCATCACCCAGATCCCATGAATCCAAATGACCGCCAACCACCATATATTGGTCGGGATATTCACTGCCGGTGATCTCTCCGATCACATTGAAAGAAGGCACATCTTCGAATTGCTCGCAACTTTGCTGCAAATAGAACTCCAAACGAGGCTGTTTTTTAAGGAGTTCGCTTAATTTTTCAGCAGCCATAGTGCTGATAGCAGCAGCAGGAATACGTTCTTCTACAGGTGTATCGCCATAACTCATGCTTCCAGTATGCGGCAGATCGTCTAAGCGTAAATTCATCGAACGAACCACCACCCCAGCAGCACCGTATTTGATCGCCTCCTGAGCGCCTGCGTAGCGTTGATTCACACAGCCACCGTAAGCCTGAAAAGTATTGATAAGATTAGCCTGCATCGGACGATTGTAAAACACAATCTTGCCTTCGATATTGGCACGACCCAATTGACGAAGTTGATCAAAATTTTGTACTTCTACTACCTGTGCCTTTAAACCATCGGCTGGCGTGGCTACGGACCCACCAAGCGCACAAACGGCCATGTGAATGCGTTCACCATCTACGTCTACAAAGGCACGTTCTTTTTCTCCACGAACCCATTTTGGCACCATCACATCTTGCAGCCAAACCTTGTCTAGCCCCAACTTCATCAATTCGCTTTTGGTATATTCTACGGCTTTAGCCGCATTCTCAGAACCTGAAAGCCTGCCGCCTATTTCATTGGACAGATGATCCAGCCATACGTAACTTTTGCCATTGAGCAAGGAAGCATCGTAGATACTTCGCAGCATTTTCTCGTCGTCTGACTGGGCTGAGATGAAAAAACTTGTCAGAAGGGATAGTAAAATTATTTTTCTCATTATTCAGATTCTAATTGTTTGATATAGTCATCAAGGTTAGCCTTGATTTCGTCGTCTAGTTCAGGCGCCTGAATGTCTTTGAATTGGGTCAGCGTTTCATACAAAATACTCGCCACCACAAAGCGCGCTGTTGCCTTATCGTCAGCAGGAATCACATACCAAGGCGCATGGGGTTTACTGGTGTGATTAATGGCTTCTTCATAGCACTTTTGATAATCGTTCCAGAGCTTGCGTTCTTTGAGATCTCCAGGAGAGAATTTCCAATTTTTGTTGGGCTTGTTCAAACGACGGAGCAATCGATGCTTCTGTTCTTTCTTGGAAAGGTGAAGGAAGAATTTGAAGATGATGGTTCCGTGTTCGCTGATGTGCTTTTCGAAGTTATTGATTTGTTCGAAACGCTTGTCCCAAAAGGCCTCATCAATGTCTTCTACCGACTCAATCCCCGGAATATTTTCGCTGAGAATGTACTCTGGATGCACCCGTGTAACCAATACATTTTCGTAGTGCGTACGATTGAATATTCCGAATTTCCCGCGGGCGGGTAAAGCGATATAATGTCGCCAAAGGTAATCGTGATTGAGTTCCAAAGATGTAGGTACTTTAAAGCTGTGTACTACCACACCACGAGAATTGAAATCCTTGAATACTTCGCGTATCAAACTGTCTTTTCCGGCGGTATCCATGCCCTGAATACAAATCAAAACTGCATATTTTCCGTGCGCATAAAGGGTATCTTGAAATTCGCCTAAATCTTCGCGAACAGACTCTAATTTCTTTTCTATTTTCTTTTCGCTGGCATTGAGGTCGTGGGTAGTAGAGTAATCCTTCAAGGCAATTTGTGAAGAAACCTTGAAATCGTCAATATTTATTGTCTTCATAGATACTATTTAACGCTTAAAGATAAGAAACTTCATTCAGCAAAATCTTACTTCCATCGACAAGGAATTTGTTCAACATCTTCTGCTCACTTCGTTTTCAATTGAATACACAACATTTTTTTGCTTTTTTACCTAAAAATGACGCTCTTAGCCGTGCCTTAACCTATTGAGCAGTATGAAAAATTTTACGTTTTTTACGACAGTATTGTCCCTTTTCTTCCTAACGGCGAACGCCCAAAGTAGCTGTGATGAAGCCTATTCGGCCGCTGGATATGCTTATCAGCATACCAAGAAAGCGTTGGAAGCCAATAATGATGCCCATTTGAAGTACTACGCAGAGCGTGCCATCGAAGCCTTGACTACCGTCAATAGCAATGCCATCTCATGTGGTTGTACGGAAGCTGAACAAGAGAGTTTTGACGCCATCGACTTGCTGAAGAAAACCTTGGTAGAAGAGGAGTTCGAACCGGGAAGGTATTTTGTAAAGCGTGTGAAGCCCATGGCGCAGTCTCTTATTGATATGCTGGACGGCTGTTTACAAAACGAAAAGACAACCACTAGCGATTTAGTCTCTAACACAGAAAGTTTAGAAGAGCAAGAAGAGTTGTTGCGCATCAAACAGCAACGTTTGATTGAAGAACAACGTCAGTTAGAGGCGCAGTTAGCCGAAAAGAAACGCTTGCAAGAAGAGCTTCAGCGACAGAAACAACAGGAGCTAACCGCTCAATTGGCTGTAAAGAACCGCGTAGAACCCGCCTTACTTACTTTAGAAAATTCTTTTAGCAATTTGGTGAATGCCCTAGGTTGTGAAGAAGCTTATGAGTATGTTGACACTTATAAGCGTGCATTGCAGCAATTAGAACGTGAAAGCATTTCTGTGACCGAAACGCATTACCTCACAGAGTCTATTGAGTTGACAAGAAAGTTAGTAGCCCAATTAGAGCGTTGCCAAGGTGAAACTACGGCAGATGATGCAGGTGGCGAATAAATCGCTGTTTCTCACACCTTCTATTTACTAGCAAAAAGCTCTACATCTTTTTTGGTTACTTCAGCACCTCCTAAGATGATGAGTCTTTCCACCACATTACGCAATTCACGGATATTGCCTGTCCAGTCGTACTCCTGCAATTGTTTGATGGCATCCGGAGCGAATGACTTTGAGGCGTTGCCCTGTTCGTTTGCAATGCGCTTGCTGAAGTAGTCGATCAACATTGGGATATCTTCTCTGCGATCATTGAGCGCGGGTACCTTGATCAAAATAACGGCTAAACGGTGGTACAAGTCCTCGCGGAACTTACTTTCTGAAATTTCCTTTTGTAAGTTTTTGTTGGTGGCTGCAATGACACGTACATCCACTTTGATGTCTTTATCACTTCCTACACGCTGAATCTTGTTTTCTTGCAGGGCTCGTAAAACCTTGGCCTGAGCAGAAAGGCTCATATCGCCTATTTCATCTAAAAAGATCGTGCCTCCGTTAGCGGCTTCAAACTTTCCTGCGCGGTCCTTATTTGCGGAAGTAAACGCTCCTTTCACATGACCAAAGAGTTCGCTTTCAATTAATTCAGAAGGAATCGCGGCACAGTTCACTTCAATCATGGGCCCTTTGCTACGCTCGCTCTTTTGATGAAGCCAGTGCGCCACTAATTCTTTCCCGGTACCATTAGGACCTGTAATCAATACACGAGCATCTGTAGGTGCAACTTTCTCGATCATGTCTTTGATTTCAGAAATAGCGTCTGACTCACCTATCATCTCAAAATTCTTGCTGACCTGCTTCTTCAGTCGTTTATTTTCAACCACTAATTCTTTACGATCAAGTGCATTGCGAACGGTATTGAGTAATCTATTCAGATCTGGTGGTTTTGAGATATAATCGAAGGCCCCAAGGCGCATCGTATTCACCGCAGTGTCGATATCGCCATGTCCAGAGATCATTACAAAAGGAATTTCGGGCTTTAGTTTGGCCGCTTTTTCAAGTACCTCAACACCATCCATTTTGGGCATCTTGATATCACAAAGGACCAAGTCGTAATCACTTTTCTTGATCTTATCGATCCCCGCTAAGCCGTCTTCTGCTTCTTCTACTTGGTAGGTATCGCTTTCTTCGGATAGAATTTTAACCAATACGCGACGGATAGCCGCTTCATCTTCTATGACCAATATCTTTGACATACGTTGTATTTTCTATTGCGAATCTTGATTGAATAAATGAATGTCTCGCTGCGGGAACGGAATCTTGATACCCTGCTCGCGGAACAGTTGATCTACCTTAAAACGAACATCGCTTTTAGGTATGGCAGCATTGAAACTATCGGTGACGGTAAATACCAGTTTGAACTCCAGAGCGCTGTCGCCAAAATTGGTAAATAAGACCAAGGGAGGCGGTTCATTAATGGTTGTAGGCACCTCTAATGCGGCCTGAATGAGCAGCTCTTTAACTTTTTCAGTATCTGAACCATAGGCTACACCCACAGTAATATTCTCGCGTGTGGCACTCCCGTTTTGTGTCCAATTGTAAACACTAGATGTGAGGAATTTATGATTGGGAATGACCAAAACTTTATTGTCGATTGTGACGGCGCGTGTGGTTCGCAGGTGAATGGACTCCACTCTACCTACCTTATCTTCAATTTCAATAATATCAGCGACGCTGACCGTACGGTCTAATAGGATAAAAATACCCGAAATGATATCTTGAAAGAAGGTTTGCAGCGCAAGACCCACACCCACTAACAAGGCGGCGGAAGCTGCAAAAATGGTGGTTACATTGATGCCTACGTTATCGAAGGTAATCAGAATCACTACGGTGTAGATAAACCACTTGGCAAATGAGAAGACCGAAGAGAATTTCTTTTTGTCCTCTTGTGGTAATTTTCGAGTAATGATTCTCCTCAATATTCTGAGCAAGAACCAAGTCAGAATAAAGACCACTACCACAGCAACCACTACCCCCGTGGTCACTACGATGCTACCAGATTCGTTGGCGTACAAACGATAGTTGAAAAATTCCTTTAAGCTCGAAATTACAAGTATCATCTTAATATTTAATCCATTTATACAATTCTTTGTAGGACGGCTTCTTGCCATACATCAAAATACCCACTCGGTAAATTTTAGCCGCTAGCCAAACCGTTCCCATAAAGGTACCAATCAGTAATAAAATAGAAACAATTTGCTGCCAGAGGGGTACTCCGAAAGGAATTCGCATGAGCATGACTACTGGGGAAGTCAGCGGTATCATGGAAAAGACGGTCGCCACCGTACCATGTGGATTTTCAATCACGGTGAACACTCCCACATAAACCGCCAAAATCAAGGGCATCAAAATAGGCATCATGAACTGTTGGGTATCCGTTTCATTGTCTACTGCTGCACCAATGGCCGCGTAGATAGAACTGTACAACAAGTACCCTCCAATGAAAAAGAACAAAAAGGCTACCACCAAATTGGCCAAAGGAAGGTTAAGAACCTCGCGCATGGCTACCGCAATTTTAGATTGCATAGCTGGATCTGAAGCCTGATCGAGCATCATTTGTTGTTGCGGCGTTTGCAATTCGGATATACTTGTACCTAAAATGGCAGAAACTACGAACAACAACACACCGCCCAACACTACCCAGATGGCAAACTGGGTGATGCCCGCCAAAGAGGTTCCAATGATCTTACCGAGCATCAATTGCAATGGTTTTACTGAAGAAATAATGACTTCAATAATACGGTTGGTCTTTTCCTCAATCACACTGCGCATGATCATGTTTCCATAAATGATGATGAACATGAAAAGCAGATAGCCAGCAAAACCACCGAAGATCAACTTTAACACACTACCAAATTCGGAGGTTTCTTCACCTGTGAAATTTTCGATGCGCACGTTTGCTCTGGTTCGAAGTGCATTAATTCGCTCCATATCTACATCATTCTTCACCATTTTCAATTCAGTGAGCTTTTTACTAATCACATCGTTGAGATTGTCAATAACCACAATGCTGGGAGACTCTTCAGAATAAAATGTAATGCTCTTTTTGTAAGCGTCTAAATCATTAGCGGCAGGAATGTGTAGCAAGCCATAAAGCTCTTTGGTCTTCACTTCTTCCTTTACTTCCTCCACAGAACGCTCATCCATAAAATTGAAGACATTCTTTTCGTCGTTTTTCAGAACGTCTTTAAAAATGCCTGACTCATCCACGACAGCAATTTCTCGAATCTTGTCGTTATTTAGTTGCGAAAGATAGGACACCACAGCAATCAGGGCAATCATGATCAGCGGACTCAAGAAGGTCATGATGATGAACGACTTATTTCGCACACGATTGAGATATTCTCTCTTAATAATGATGGGAAGGTGGTTCATATCAATTATTTTCTACTGTTCTGATAAAGATGTCATTCACGCTTGGGATCAATTCCACAAAATGCGAAACCTGACCTCTGTTTGTCAAAAAGGCCAACAGCTCATTAGGACCATGACCATTATTCAGATGTATGTTGGTCTTCAATTCGTTGCCAAGGGTTCTGAAGTTGGCTTCTGAGAGCTCAAATTTCTCCCGAAGATCTCGAAGCAGACTTTCATTATTATCACTTTCAATGCCCACTTCATAGGTGTTGGTCCGATATTTTCGTTTGATTTCAGACAGTTTTCCTTCCAAGAGCTTATTCGATTTGTTAATCAAAGCAATATGGTCGCACATTTCCTCCACAGATTCCATGCGATGTGTAGAAAAAATGACAGTCGCCCCTTGATCACGTAAATGCAGAATTTCGTCTTTAATTCTGTTGGCATTGATAGGATCAAACCCACTAAATGGTTCATCAAAAATGAGCAATTTCGGCTTGTGTAATACAGTAACTACGAACTGTATCTTTTGCGCCATTCCTTTGGAAAGTTCTTGAATCTTTTTATTCCACCAATCTCCAATTTCCAAACGCTCAAACCAATACTTCAATTGCTTCTTAGCGTCAGATTTACTGAGTCCTTTTAGCTGTGCAAGGTACAAGGCCTGCTCACCTACTTTCATGCTTTTGTAAAGCCCGCGCTCTTCAGGCAAATAGCCGATCTTTTTGATGTCTTCTGGTTGCAAGGGTTGCCCGTCAAGCATGACCGATCCTGCATCGGGAAAAGTGATTTGATTGATAATACGAATGAAGGTAGTTTTTCCAGCTCCGTTGGGGCCCAAGAGGCCATAAATACTTCCTTCTGGAATGGAAATCGACACTTCGTTGAGCGCAGTAAAATCACCAAATTTCTTGGAGACCTTCTCTGCGACCAAAAGATTGCTCATAAAGCTTGAATTTTTGTAAATATACCCAATAATGGGCGTTTGAGTTGTTAGCCTATGGCCAAAAAAAACCCATCCTCGAAAATAATTTCAAGGATGGGAAAAAATTGCTATGAAAAAGAAAAAATTAACACTAGTTGAACTAGCATCCGTCAAATATAAAAATTTTTTGACCAACGGGTGACTCTTTTTATGAAAACATGTCCTTTACCTTCTCAAAAAAACTCTTGTCGCTTTTGGCGGGTTTGGGTTCGAAATTTTCATCGTTGCGCATACGCTCAAAGAATTCGCGTTGCTCTTTGGTCAGTGACTTAGGTGTCCAAACATTCACGTGTACAAGTAAATCACCTGTTCCGTAGCCGTTGATGCTAGGAATTCCCTTATTTCGCAAACGCAAAATTTTACCAGATTGAATGCCTTCTTCCAGTTTGATTCGGACTTTACCCGTTACCGTGTCAATCTCTTTGGAATTCCCTAAAACGGCATCCGAAAGACTGATATACAAATCATAATGAAGATTGTTGCCCTCTCGTTTCAAAGAAGGGTGTTCTTGCTCTTCAATTTGAACAATGAGGTCTCCAGGAATACCATTTCCAGGCGCTTCATTTCCTTTCCCACCAACTTTGAGCTGCATGCCTTCTTCTACACCTGCCGGAATCTTTATTGCCACAGTTTCCTCGGCAACTTTCAGTCCGCTAGCATCCGCTCCTTCAGGGCGTTTGTCGATGGTTTGACCTGTTCCGCCACATACATTACACGGAGTTGCCGTCTGCATACGCCCGAGGATGGTATTGGTAATGCGCGTTACTTGTCCAGAACCATTACAGGTAGTACAGGTTTTGTACGAAACCCCAGGGGCTTGTACTTTTCGCTTTACCTTTACCTTCTTCTCAACACCTTTAGCTATCTCTTCAAGGCTTAGTTTAACTCGAATTCTCAAGTTACTTCCTTTGATTTGACGTCTTCCGCCACCAAAGCCTCCACCGAAACCGCTAAAGCCTCCGCCGAAAGCACCGCCAAAGATGTCGCCAAACTGGCTAAAGATGTCTTCCATATTCATGCCGCCGCCGCCAAAACCGCCTGCACCCTCAAAAGCAGCATGTCCGTACTGATCATATCGCGCCTTCTTATCGGCATCGCTCAATACTTCATAAGCCTCGGCCGCTTTCTTGAACATTTCTTCGGCATGCGTATCATCGGGATTTTTGTCCGGATGGTATTTCAAGGCCATTTTTCGGTAGGCCTTTTTGATTTCGGCCGCAGAAGCGTTCTTGTCGATACCGAGTATTTCGTAATAATCCTGTTTCATGTTGTTCATTTACTGGCCCACGACCACTTTTGGGAAGCGAATCACCTTATCCCCCAACTGATATCCTTTTTCGATCACATCAATGATCTTTCCCTTCATTTCCTCATTGGGCGCAGGGATTTGCGTAACGGCCTCATGTATTTCCGCATCGAAAGTGTCGCCCGCCTTGGCTTCAACGGCCTGTAAACCTTTGGCCTTCACCATTTCCTTTAATTTGCTGTGAATTAGCTCCACACCTTTAAGCAACTCTTTTTCCTCCGTCTTAGAAATTTCTACCATCGCACGATCAAAATCGTCCAAAACGGGCAATAAAGACTGTAATATATCCTGCCCAGCCGTTTTAAAGAGATCAATACGCTCTTTGGTGGTGCGCTTTTTATAGTTTTCAAATTCAGCAAAAAGCCTTAGGAACTTATCTTTTTCTTGCGCAAGCTCTTGTGCTAGCTTTTCTTCTGTAGATAGCGAATTTTCATTGGAGGTTTCCGAAGTAGCTGGCTCTGCTACTTGGGTCTCAACTTCTTGTGCATTTTGCTCCTCTTGCATCGCTTTCTTCTTTTTGGCCATATTTTTGTTCTTTAATTCTTGAATTAAGGCATGCAAAAGTACTGCCATTTGCGGCAAAATGTCAAAATGTCATTTAGAATTTTTCAAGAGGAAATTTAGCCTAGCAGGTCTTGTAGTGCCGCTTGAACATTCACAAATTCAAAGTGAAATCCTTTTTCCTCAACCTTTTTGGAGGAAACGCGGTGGCTGTCCAAAACAATGCGGCTCATTTCACCAAGAGCCAGTTTCAGCACAAAAGCAGGTACCTTCGGAAGCCATAGTGGTTTGTTGAGTACTGCTGCTGCCTCTTTAGTCAATTTTGCTTGAGTGACTGGATTAGGGGCAACTCCGTTAAATACGCCCTGAAAATTGTGCTTCGCTACAAAAAGAAACAGCTTCGCTAAATCCCTGATATGAATCCAAGATTGCCATTGTTCACCGCTACCTAAGGGCGCACCTACATACTTCTTAATTGGACCAATCACTTTAGGCAATGCCCCACCATCCGTTGCGAGTACGATGCCGATGCGTACTTTGGCTACTGGAATATTCAATTGTTCAAATTGATCAACAGCTTGCTCCCATTCCTGCACCACCAACGCAGCAAAAGAATCGCCGATGGCCGTTTCGGACTCTTCATGTAAGGCGGTCAAAGAGCTAGGATACACCCCAATAGCAGAAGCACTGATCACCTGCTCGATACTATGGTTTGGATGTTTTTTCAGGAGTTTTAGTAGCATCATGGTAGACTCCACCCTGCTGGAAAGTATTTCCTTTTTGGCTTGGTCCGTCCATTTTTGAGCGATGTTTGCCCCG
>CAWUKP010000046.1:0-12162 GCA_963922975.1 uncultured Spongiivirga sp.
GTTTTCCCGGCGCCCATGACAAATTCGTCGATACAGTTATCCAAGACCTCCTTGATGAGGATGTAGATACCGTCGTCTGGGGAAGAACCATCACCCAGCTTTCCGATATACATACCTGGACGCATGCGGATGTGTTCCTTCCAATCTAGGGAGCGAATATTATCTTCGGTATATTGCGTATTCTGCGACATGTACTGGTGTTTGGGCGGTAGTTCGCTAATATAGCATTTCACATGAAAAAATAAAACCTTCCACCCCCAAATTAATTAACAACAAAAAAGCCTTGACTGTTGAGAACCAAGGCTTCTGTTTTTCTGTGTTTTCAGCAGATTAGACGTTGAATCTAAAGTGCATCACATCTCCATCTTTGACGATGTATTCCTTGCCTTCTACGCGCATCTTTCCGGCCTCTTTGACTTTTGCTTCTGCACCGTAGTGTACATAATCATTGTAAGCGATGACCTCTGCCCTAATGAAACCCTTTTCAAAATCTGTATGAATAACGCCCGCGGCCTGCGGAGCTGTAGAGCCGATTGGAATTGTCCAAGCGCGAACCTCTTTGACACCCGCCGTGAAATAGGTCTGTAAATCTAATAGCTTGTATGCCGAGCGAATTAAGCGTGAGACCCCAGCTTCTTCTAGACCGAGGTCTTCCAAGAACAACTGACGCTCTTCGTAATCCTCCAATTCAGCGATATCTGCTTCCGTGGCCACTGCTAATACCAGAATTTCAGCCTTTTCATCTTTGACCAATTCTCGAACGCGCTCTACGTGGTCATTGCCATCTTTTGCGGCGGCTTCATCCACATTGCAGACATAAAGAATAGGTTTGGCAGTCAAGAGTTGGAACGTTTTCATCAGTTCCTCTTCTTCTTCAGAAACTTCCACAGCACGGGCCGAAATACCACTTTCCAAAGCGGTTTTAAATCTATTGAGGATTTCTTGTTCCTTCTTAGCGTCTTTATCACCCGTTTTAACGGTGCGATTCACTTTCTCCAAACGCTTATCGACCGTCTCCAAATCCTTCAATTGCAGCTCGATGTCGATGGTTTCCTTATCGCGAACCGGATCAACACTACCATCTACATGCACAATATTGTCGTTTTCGAAGCAACGCAGCACGTGAATAATAGCATTACATTCTCGGATGTTGGCCAAAAACTGATTTCCGAGACCTTCGCCTTTACTAGCGCCTCTGACCAAGCCTGCAATATCTACGATTTCAACCGTAGCTGGAACGACACGTTCTGGGTTCACCAATTCTTCAAGCTTTTCCAGGCGTGGGTCTGGCACATTCACCACCCCAAGATTGGGTTCGATGGTACAAAATGGAAAATTGGCGCTTTGGGCTTTGGCGTTCGACAAACAGTTAAAAAGCGTTGACTTTCCTACGTTCGGTAATCCTACAATTCCGGCTTTCATAACCTTATAGTAATGTTAAAGTGAATGGCGGCGCAAAACTAACTAATTAAACTTGTAACAGAAACTGAATTCTTTCGTCTTCCTAAAAAAGTAACCACATGAATGTATTTCGCCTACTTTGCTTTGTTTTACTCGCTTCTCAATTTCTTACTGCACAACAAGTTACCGTCTTGGTCAAAGACCAGGTGAATGGTGAACCCATTCCGTATGCTACTATTCAATTTGAAGAAGGCAGAGGTATCATTACCAATGAAGAAGGGTATTTTGCCTTTACGCCTTCCCAAGTACAAACCGATTCGCTGACTATTTCATGCATGGGCTATCTGGAGAAGACCATTCCTCTAACTATTTTTCAGGGTAAAGAGGCGATTGTAGGTTTAGAGCGCAATACCATCGCTCTGAACGATGTGAAAGTCTACGCTACCTTGCCCAATATCGATTCGATTATGAATCGCGTACGACGGAACTTGTCAAAAAATTATGCCAACACACCTATTGAACAGAAAATATTCCACCGGCAAACAGAAGGCGTGAATTTCAAGAAATTGGGCGTAGATATTGAACGGTCAACCCTTATGAATAAAGAGCAAATGAAGGCTGCTAATGAAGAATTAGCCGATTTTGCCAGACCGTTTACGACGAAGCCTATCAAGCAATACTCAGACTTTCTTTTGACGCGTTCCTGGGCGGATAGTAGCAAGGTAGAGGTGACTAAAGCGACCTATCTCTTTGACCTCAACAAAACCATTGATCCTGATGTGCTGCAAGAAAAAGGGCAAGAGATTATTCTGAAGTACCTGGATAGCAGCATGACCTATAAGGTAAAAACGGGTCTTTTTAAGGTAGAAGATTCTTTAAAAATTGATGTGGAGGCCATGGAGGAAGCGGAAGAAGAGCGCGATCGTTGGAGCATTTCACATTTTAAAGGAATTACCAACAGAACACTGCGCGACTTTGAAGTGGGCGAAGCCTCCTTTTTGAAGAAATTGTTAGATCCAAAATATTACGAATATGAATTGGAAGAAGAAGTTGCTACGTACGGCGATCAAAGCTTGTTTGTGATTCGGTTTGAGCCCAGAAGACGAAAAGCCAAGTACAGCGGTACACTCTATATCAACGACGACGATTTCGCGATTGTCAGGACTGATTATTCGTATGCGGAGGGACGACAGGGCCAAAAGGTCAACTTGAAATTTTTGTTAGGTGTGCGCTTCGCGGAAAACCTGCATAGAGGCAGTCTTTTCTTCCGAAAAAATGAAGCGATGCAATATGTGCCGCACTACGCAAAACGTGAAACTGGGCAGTACGTTTACGTCAAAAGGCCTTTCAAATTCATTGAGAACAGTGAGGAACGCAATAAACTGAAGTGCGAGTTTTTAGTGGAAATGAACGTCGTAGAAAAAGATGAAATGATCATCTTAGAAGATCGTGCCATCAGTAAAGAAACCTTCTTGGCGATTCAGGAAGAAGAGAAGTTCGAAGTAGAAACACTGCAACGATACGATCCAACTATTTGGCAAGAATATCAAGTGCTATCGCCTGTAGACGAAATGAAAACCTTCGGATTAGACGATTAGATACGCGCAAGGAAACTGTAAAGGAAAATACCCATGATGGTAAGAATAGCTAGAATGGCCAATGCGGAGAGCAAACAACCGAACTTCATCCAGAAGCCAAAGTACTCTTCATTTTTTTTGGCCATGTATTCTCTATTCAGGGTGCATAAAGCGTTGCTTTCCTAGCAACTCCTCTTCACTTTCTACGTGATCGTCATCTGGCACGCAGCAATCCACTGGACATACAGCGGCACATTGTGGCTCTTCATGAAAGCCTTGACATTCAGTACATTTATCAGGAACGATATAATACACCTCATCTGAAATAGGCTCTTGAGCTTCATCGGCATTTACCGCCTTCCCATCCGGAAGTATCACACTGCCTTCAAGTGATGTTCCATCGCTGTAGCGCCAATCGTCGGCACCTTCATAGATAGCTGTATTGGGACATTCTGGCTCACAGGCACCGCAGTTGATGCATTCGTCTGTTATGATGATCGCCATATTTTTTCTTTTTCTGTTTGCGTACTTTTGTGCAAAAATAATGCCTAAAGGCAGTTCATACAAGTTTTCATGAATACAGTTGAACAGCGTATCCAAGCGTTCGCAAAATTGGGAAGCTTTCTCGCACAGTTTCGTGTAGATACCTATCAAAAAAATGATGATGTAGCGCTCAACAAGCTTTTCTTCGAGCCCTTCGCAGAAAAACTTCAATCGATGGAACGCTACAACGGCTGGTTTACGGAAGACAATGTGCGATTTGCATGCCAACAATGGGGTGAAGCGCTGACGAAGAACTCGCTGGAAAAATGGCTTTCGCAATATGCGGTTTCCGAAGTCCATCCGAGGAAGGTAGCCATCGTGATGGCCGGAAACATTCCATTGGTGGGTTTTCATGATCTTTTAGCTACAGTATTATGTGGTCATCAGGTCGTTGCGAAACTGTCATCTAACGATCAACACCTCACCCCCTTTGTTGTGAAGTATCTAGAAGCTGTGGAACCATCTTTGCAAGGCTGGATCACCTTCACGGAAGAGCGTTTGGCCCATTTCGATATGGTCATTGCCACTGGCAGCAACAATACCGCGCGGTATTTTGACCATTACTTCGGAAAGCATCCAAATATCATTCGACGGAATCGTAACTCCGTGGCCGTTTTGACAGGCGATGAGACCGAAGCGGACTTGAAAGCATTAGGTGAAGATGTGTTCCGTTATTTTGGTCTAGGCTGTCGAAATGTGTCCAAACTTTTCGTCCCAAAAGACTACGATTTTGATCAATTCTACGGAGGCATGTTTCCTTTCAAACATCTTATTGAGCATACCAAGTACGCCAACAACTACGATTATAACAAAGCGGTTTTTCTGATGAGCCAATTCGACTTTCTTGATAATGGTTTTTTGATGGTGAAGGAAGACACAAGTTACAGTTCGCCTATCGGTTCTATTTTTTACGAAACCTACGAAAGTCTTAACGAGCTTCATCATAAATTAGAGGCAGATCACGAACGCATCCAATGTGTCGTTTCCAACGAAAGCCTACCGAATAGCATCCCGTTTGGCAAAACACAAAGACCTGAACTTTCGGACTATGCAGACGGCGTGGATACTGTTGAGTTCCTGTTAAAAAACTCCTAGAATTATTATCAATTTCATAACAGATTATCTAGGGGAATTCCGCAATTTTGCATCTTAATTGTCAACGCCACTCTTCGTATGAAAAAGCACAATTATAGCGCCGGGCCTTGTATCCTTCCAGATGAAGTATTCAAAAAGGCCGCAGACGCCATTATCGACTTTGATAACTTAGGTTTATCGCTCATTGAAATTTCGCACCGAAGCAAGCCTTTTGTAGAGGTGATGGAAACAGCTCGTTCACTAGCTTTGGAACATTTAGGCCTGGAGAACAAGGGTTACAAAGCCTTGTTTCTTCAAGGTGGAGCCAGCATGCAATTCTTAATGGTGGCGTACAACTTCCTAAACAACAAGGCAGCGTATGTAAATACGGGAACCTGGTCTGACAAGGCGATCAAAGAGGCGAAACTCTTTGGTGATATAGTGGAAGTGGCTTCTTCTAAAGAGTCGAATTTTAACTACATCCCCAAAGGATATGAAATTCCTGCCGACTCAGATTATTTTCACTGCACAAGCAACAATACCATTTTTGGAACCTCAATGAAGAAGTTTCCAGAAACTGCTGCACCGGTGATTTGTGATATGAGTTCGGATATCTTTTCACGTCAACTAGATTTTTCAAAATTCGATTTGATCTACGCAGGTGCCCAAAAAAATATGGGTCCCGCAGGAACCACTTTGGTCGTGATCAAAGAAGAGCTGCTTGACAAAGTTTCGAGGGCCGTACCTTCGATGTTGAGCTATAAAGTACACTTGTCTAAAGACAGTATGTTCAACACGCCTCCGGTGTTTGCCGTGTACGTATCTATGTTGACCATGCAATGGTTGAAAGAATTCGGCGGTATTCCAGCTATCGAAAAAATCAACGAAGCCAAAGCAGCACTGTTGTACACAGAGATCGATCGCAATCCATTATTTAAAGGGTTTGCTGCGGAACAAGACCGAAGCTTTATGAACGTAACCTTCAACCTTACGGAGGAAGGACATAAGGAGCGCTTTGACAGTTTGTGGAAGGAAGCTAACATTAACGGTCTCAACGGACATCGCAGTGTAGGTGGATACCGCGCTTCTATGTACAATGCACTTCCGCTAGAAAGTGTGCAAGTATTGGTCGACACCATGAAAGAACTAGAAAGAACAGCATAATTTATATATTGAATCCTATCCCATGAAAGTATTAGCGAACGACGGAATCTCTCAGAGCGGTATCGACGCTCTAGCGAATGCCGGTTTTGAAGTGATCACCACCAAAGTAGCGCAAGAGCAGTTGATCAATTACATTAATGAGCAGCATATTGAAGTGCTTTTGGTGCGTTCCGCCACGCAGGCCAGAAAAGAACTCATCGACGCCTGCCCTTCCCTCAAGATCATTGGTCGCGGTGGCGTAGGTATGGACAATATCGATGTTGAGTATGCCCGGTCAAAAGGCCTTCATGTGATCAATACGCCAGCGGCCTCTTCGAGCTCTGTTGCTGAATTGGTTTTCGCGCACCTGTACGGTGGTGTTCGTTTTTTGCATGATGCGAATCGAAACATGTCGTTGGATGGCGATAGCAAGTTCAAAGAATTAAAGAAAGCCTATGGCGGTGGTGTTGAATTGCGCGGAAAAACATTGGGTATCATCGGTTTTGGTCGCATTGGTCGCGAAGTGGCCCGAATCGCCCTGGGTATTGGCATGAAAGTAATTGCTTCCGACAAGTTTGTGGGCAAGGCGGATATCAAAGTAGATTTCTACAACGGACAATTTATCAATGTGGAGATCGAAACTGAACCCATGAAAGATATTCTTCGCCATGCAGACTTCATTACTTTACACGTGCCAGCTCAGAAAGAATATGTGATCGGTAAGAAAGAATTTGAAGTGATGAAACCTGGTGTGGGTATCATCAATGCGGCACGAGGTGGTGTGATTGACGAAGTTGCTTTAGTAGATGCCCTAGACAGCGGGAAAGTCTCGTTTGCAGGTCTAGACGTTTTTGAAGATGAACCCAAACCTGCCATCAAAGTACTGATGCATCCTCAGGTATCTCTAACTCCTCATATTGGTGCTGCTACTAAAGAGGCGCAAGATCGTATCGGTACGGAGCTGGCTTCCCAAATTATCAGCATTTTAAAGACAGAATCGGTATAACAACGATTTTTAAAGATTGTCAAAGTCCCTTAATTCATTGAGGGACTTTTTTTGTACCTTCAAAACTCAATTTAAAATTCTCATAAAAATGGCAGGTTTATTAGACTTACTCAATAGCGACATGGGGCGCCAAATAGTTTCTGGCGTTAGTCAACAAACAGGAACTTCCACAGACAAAACTTCGGATGTGCTGAGCATGGCATTACCCGTATTGATGGGCGCAATGCGCAAAAATGCTAGTACCTCTGAAGGTGCACAAGGACTCATGGGAGCCCTATCTGGTAAGCATGATGGCAGCATCCTCGATAATCTTGGAGGACTTTTCCAAGGAGGTGTAGACCAATCCGTCATGGATGATGGTGCAGGAATTCTAGGACACGTGTTAGGCGCTAAACAACCTCGTGTAGAAAGTGCGTTAAGTCAACAGTCTGGACTTGATGCGGGTACTGTTAGTCAGATTATTAAGATAGCCGCACCTATTTTGATGGGGTATCTCGGAAAACAACAGCGCGCTAGTAACGTCTCAAACGAAAGCGGTTTGGCCGACATGCTTGGCGGTATGCTTGGCGGACAGCCTAAGCAAAGTCAAAGCCTGATTGAATCGCTCATTGATGCCGATGGTGATGGCAGCATCGTTGATGATGTTGCTGGAATGGTGCTTGGCGGCCAAAAGAAAAAAGGAGGTCTAGGAGGTTTACTCGGTGGATTATTCGGAAGACGATAAGAAACTCCCTTCAGCATATAGCAAGCCAGGTTATTCCTGGCTTTTTTTGTTAAAGAACTACAAACCCATGATCGACCTCTTGGCATATTTCGTAATTTACAAGGTATGAGGTATTTTGTCACATTCGGATTGCTTTTGTTGCTGGTATTTGCCTGCGGTACACCCCAGCAAACATTAGAGGTTTCTGAAAGAGAAAAAGAAATGTTCAATGCCAAGGAACAGGATACGGTCACCATTGCCTCCGAAAATCCAGAAAACGAGTGGGAGATCATCATTATCGAACCTGGCTTCAATTTTTGGTTGCAAAGTATTGCGAAGCCTCGTGACTATTATTCGCAGCAGTTTTTAGAAGCGCGTAACCGCTTTTGGACAGTGGAATGGAACAACCGTGTTTTGAATTCACGCGAAAACCGCAATCTATACCTCTGGCCTATCGATTACAATCCAAGTATCGATTACGGCTACGAGGTCAATTACAAGCTGTACAATTATTTGGTGTATTTCCAACGCAAGTATAATCAACGCTTGGGCGGATATATCCCGCGTATTTGAGTATTTTTGTACTCCATTCAAAAGGCATGAAAAAACTTAAAGAACGCTGGGGTATCGACTCCAACTTTCAATTGATCATCATATTTATTGTATTTGCTATTACGGGCTCATCTTCTGTTTATGTAGCGAAACCATTTCTCGAACTGATTGGACTCAGTCGAGAAGCCTTTCCACAAGGTTTCTGGTGGGGTGGTCTCGCCTACGGCTCTTTGAGACTGCTGCTCATCTTTCCCTTCTACCAAATATTGTTGGTATTGTTTGGATGGCTTTTCGGTCAGTTTCAGTTTTTCTGGAACTTTGAGAAAAAAATGCTGCGCGCTTTGGGTCTGGGCTTTCTCTTTAAGTGATATTTTAGCATTTCTTTAACAACAATTACCATTCAAGTAGGGTTACCTTTGATCGCATGAAAAGAACGTACAAACGTTTTGTTGTACCATTTCTACTAGTAGCCCTTTTAGCGCTTAAGGTTTCAGCGGCGCATGTGTATATGCACGAGTTGGGCTTTGAGGACACCGTGGAACATTGCGAGCATTGCGAAATGGCCATTGTTGACACGCTTACGCCAGGGCTCTCTTCAGATACCGTTCTTTTTGATCCGATTACCAGAGATTTAGTATTTGAAACTCCTCGTTTCATCAACTATCCACATGTACAGACCTCTACTTTACTGGGGTTACCACTGAATCGCCCTCCACCCTTTCAGCGCTAAAAACCCACGAGATTTTGAAGTTCACAGATGAACTTCATGTGTTTTTGACCATTCTTAATCACGTTCAGTGAAGCGTTATCTATTTTTTTTAGCTACATCTATTTCCTTTTTAGCCCACGGACAAAACTGCAACATGCAATTATCCGGCGAAGTGTTAGATTTTCATGATCGACAGCCTTTAGTAGGTGCCTTGATACGTATCTCAGATACAGATTTATATGCGGTCTCTGATATTGACGGTAAATATATCATCAAGGAGCTTTGCAATGGTACCTATACTTTAGAGGTGTCCCATCCAGAGTGCAGATCCAAATACATTCCTGTATCCGTTTTTGGAAATACCTACAAACGACTCACCTTAGAACACCACATCATGGAACTTGATGAAGTGAGTGTTGTGGGGAATCGAAACAATCGACAGACCAACTCTGGTCAGGAAGTTGCACTGCAGAAAAACATCCTTGAGCGCTATGCAGGAGCCACCTTAAGCGATGCATTGAAAGAAGTTTCGGGTGTTTCCACTTTGAATACTGGAAGCAATATTGTCAAGCCAGTTATTCAGGGGCTTAATGGAAGCCGGGTGTTGATTATGAACAATGGCGTACGCATGCAGGATATGGAATGGGGCGACGAGCATGCGCCCAATATTGATATCAATGCTGCGGGAAGAGCTACTGTCATTAAAGGTGCCTCGGCCCTGCAATACGGAGGAGATGCTGTTGGCGGCGTCATCGTATTGGAACCCTTAAAAGTGCAAGCTAGTGACACCTTGTTTGGAAGTACCTTGATCTCCGGAAGGACGAATGGACGTGGTGGTATCATCACCTCCAATTTGACCAAATCCTACGAAAGTGGATGGTTTGCAAAAGCACAAGCTTCTTATAAGCGTTTTGGCGACGGCGAAGCGCCTGATTACATTCTCTCCAACACAGGTGTACAGGAAAAAGCATTTTCTTTAGGCTTCGGTAAGCGTGATTTTTACAAGGGTTGGGATGTTTACTATTCGTTTTACGATGCCGACATCGCCGTGTTAGCTTCTTCGCACATTGGCAATGTTGACGACTTGATTCGCGCCATCAATAGCGGGCAGCCAGAAACGATTAGAGACTTCACCTACGATATTGGAAGGCCCAGTCAAGAAGTAACACATCACTTAGGAAGACTGCGCTATTTCAAACGTTTTGAAGGTTTTGGTAAATGGTCGGTACAGTACGATTTCCAACACAACCAACGCTTCGAATTTGATGTGCGTGTAGGCGATGATCGCAACAAACCTGCGATCGACCTTGAATTGACCACCCATACCCTCACCACCGACATTAGCATTGATAAAAGCGATGATTTTCTGGTGAAGGCAGGACTCTTAGGTCGTTTTCAAGATAACTTTGCCGACCCAAGCACAGGTGTACGTAGATTGATACCTGATTATGAGCGCTATGATTTTGGAGCGTATTTGTTGGGGGATTATTACGTCACGGACCAATTAACCATTGATGCCGGGATTCGATACGATCTTAACTATATCGACGCGAAGAAATTCTATCGCACCTCCAGATGGGAAGAACGGGGGTACGACGAAGATTTTGAGGCCATCGTACTCGAGGACCTAGGTACACAATTACTGACCAATCCAACATTTACTTTCCATAATTTTTCGGGTACACTTGGAGGCAAGTATGCCTTCGCTACCGGTGAGAATATTCGAGTGAATTACGCGCTTTCTCAAAGAGCACCGAATCCTGCAGAATTGTTTAGCGACGGCTTGCATCATTCAGCAGCAAGGATTGAATTGGGCGATCTTCGTTCCGAGCAGGAAACTTCCCATAAATTCTCGGTTTCACTAAATCGAGAACTAAAAGATTTTACATGGCAAATTTCGCCGTATGCGAATTACATCAACAACTTTTTACAGTTGGAATCTACTGGCGTTGAATTCACCATAAGAGGGGCCTTTCCGGTTTGGGAATACCGTCAAATCAACGCGAGGCTTTTGGGTATTGACGCTTCGGCGGCTTACCAATGGAACGGGAACATCTCTACCAATCATCGCTTCTCTTTTGTAAAAGGTAATGATCTTGATAAGGATGTCCCATTATTCAACATTCCTCAAGTGAATACGGTGAATAGCCTTGTGTACACAAATCCGAAGTGGAACAACTTTTCACTCGGTATCGAGAGTCAGTTCTTCTTTGAGCAAAATGAAACCCCTGATAACATTCTGGTCTTCTCTCCTGACGCTGGCGGAGAAGTTCTCTTGAGAATCAATGATGCAGACCCTTCCTATCACGTGCTCAATATTTGGGGAGGTATAGATGTTTCGCTCTTTGCAGACAATGACCTTTCGTTGGGATTCACCATTAATAATCTATTGAATGAAAACTTCCGTAACTACTTAAACCGACTGCGGAATTTTGCAGACGATGTGGGTAGAAATATCGGCTTTAGTATAAAACTCAATTATTAAATAACAATTAAATCAAGCAATTATGAAAACTATCAAACTCATGAGTCTTTTCTTGGCAGCTGCACTTTTTACAGTTGGCTGTTCTGATGATGATTCACCAGATCCAGTAAATGAAGAAGAAGTAATCACTACGATGAGAATTACACTTTCACCACAAGGTGGTGGAACGGATATCGTTTTACTCACACAAGATTTGGATGGCGACGGACCCAATCCGCCTGTAGTTAGCACATCAGGAGATTTGGAGACGGCTACGACCTATACAGGAAGTATAGAAGTCCTGAATGAAACGGAAAATCCATCAGAAGATATTACTGCAGAGATTCAAGAGGAAGATGATGAACATCAGTTCTTTTTTGAGGCAAGTGTAGTAACCAGTAGTGTGGATATTGCTTATACAGATGCTGATGGCGATGGCAACCCTATTGGCTTAAGCTTCACACTCACCACCAATGGTGCCACTGCAGGCACGCTGACGGTTACCCTTCGTCACGAGTTGGATAAAAACGCTGAAGGCGTTTCCGAAGGAAACATCGAAAATGCAGGAGGCGATACAGATATTACCACTACGTTCGACATCAACGTGGTGCAGCCATAAGCTACAAACGCATTAAACGCGCATGCAGTAGAGCGGAGTCGAGATTCTTATTTTTGTTTAGGGATTCGGCTCCGTTTCTTTATTTAGCACTAGCACCACAATTTTTTCAGCAATAATTGGTTACAATCACATACCTTAGTAGGCAAAATTAGAAAGATGAAGACATCAAAACTTATAATGCTATACTGCCTGTTGAGTTTCGTGGGGGTCGCTTGTTCTTCCGATGACGATGCACCAGCACCTGTAAATGAAGAAGAGGTTATTACCACGATGACCATTACCCTAATTCCTTCGGGGGGTGGCACTACAGTAACTTTACAAACGCAGGATTTGGATGGCGATGGCCCAAATCCTCCCGACGTGACTGTTTC
>CAWUKP010000047.1:0-12064 GCA_963922975.1 uncultured Spongiivirga sp.
TGAATGGTGGGAAATAAAGGAATACCATGATCGCGCGTACTGACCAACACTGGATAAGCATTCAGATTCGCGTGATTCAACATAGATACCAGCATGAGGTTGATATCCCCCGCATTGCCAGCACCTTCCTTGTAGGCCTTACGAACGCCTTGATCAGCGCGAAATCCAGTATAACCATTCCACTTTACTTTCGATTTTACATGCGTAAAGATTCGTGCAATTTTTTCTACCGGATTGGATACGCCTTGCAGCAACGCTACGAGATCGTCTTCATAATAACCGCTCTTATTAATTTCACCACCAAAACTGCTACTCTGGTAAATGTCTTTTGCTACTTTTTCCCAGCTCGTAGAATATGTCTTAATGGGACTGTTAGGAAACTTGATATACTCTATTTCATATTTCACCGAAGTGAGGTAGTTGCGCATATTGTTCACAAAAGGCTCAGGCTTGAGTGCAGGAACATTGCTCATTTTATATTCGGTGATATTGGTCTTGTATTTGACTTCATTATTCTCGAATTTGGTATTCACTTGAGACCAACCCTCCCGATTTCTTGTCGTCCAGCGTGCAGACCCCGCACCCACACGAAACGATGGGTTCATGGGTAGATATCCTTTAAATTTTGGTTTGAAAACGAAATATTCAGGGATGGATAAAAATAGGTGTTGTTGTTTCACCGGAATAAAGAATTGCAAAGGCAACTCATCGATATAGGAATAATACTCCGACGAAACCGTGTACTTATAATCGATGACTGATCCCGCCTTTACATCAGGAAAGGTAAACTTACGCTGACTCCAGTTCTTATTGAGTTCTTCGTCAAAAATTCCATCGCCCTTCAACTTTGAATCTTCAATTTTACCATCCACCAAATTATACGTATATCCCTTGAGGCCGGACACTTTGTCGCGTCCTCTGCTCGAACTGAAATAGGTAATTTTTTGTGTAGCATAATCCAATCCTTCTTTGTCGTAAATCTTGATACGCTCGTGCACTTCTTTTACTTGCAGAAAACTGCCGCTCACAAAACTGTAGGTGATTTTGATATCGCGATGTAAATAGGCTGCATGAGCGCTGCTGTCTGTAGGATAGGCTTTTTGCTCTAATTCTGCTTTAGAAACTTTTCCAAATTTCACTTCTTGTGCGTTACTGGTAGAGATCATCAATAACGAGAGCATGATCAGAAATGCGCTGAATTTCATAGGTATTTATTGTTTCTTGGTTAGTATTATTTTTTGGTTGTCGGCTTTTGCAACATTTCTACAAAAGGTTCGAAATGCCTTGTATTCTTCCTTTGGAAAACGTCCAGAGCGTATGCGAAGTGATCGCTCATACACCAAAGTGCCGTTTTCTTGAAGCTGGAGGGAGGAGCTATACGTTCCATATTTGGTTGTGTGTGAAATGGCCTCTGGAAGTTTGTTGATCATGTAGCTTTCAGGTAATTGAATTTCGAAGCGTGTTTGGTCTATGTACCCCCTCTGCACTTCAAAAGGTCGCTTGCGATTGCGATAGCGATCAGGAAGCAGTCTTGATCGATCCAATGGATTCACGGCAAGAATGTAGTCTGCTCCAGCTCTTCCTGTATAATTTGGTGCACTTACCGTTATTTCCTCCGTATGAATGATGTTGTCTTGATCATTCTGAAAGGTCACCTCTGAAATCTCCAGACCATTGATGTTCCCCCAATACCTCTTGTAATATTGGTCGATTTCTTTCTCGGATTTACTGGCCAATTGAAAGCGGTTGTCGTACTGCCAACCCTTCGTTTCAATTTGTACGCTTGCTTGAAGCGCTCCTTGTTCATCAATCGCAATGGTAGCCGTGGTTTCCTGAGTATTGCTTTCATCTGGATAGCTAGTGGTATGCGCTATTCTACCACCTTCGGGAGTGATTAACAGCACATCACGGTCGTCCGTAAAATCGCCCAAAAACCCAAAGGGCGTTACTTGACTGGTACACTCCAACCAGATATCGTCGCCATTCTCTACAGGAATATTGAGAATAGCGTGGTTGCCCATCATTCCAGGAAAGTCTTTCGGAAAATCCCGCTTGTAGCTTCCCGCATAAAGCACTGCATAGTTGGCTTGAATGCCTTGAGATTTCAGCAGCGCCATCGTATAATTGGTCAACCCTTTGCAATCTCCGTATTTAACTTTATCCACTTCTGCGGCGGAAATCGGTTGCCAGCCACCAATGCCTAATTGCACGCTGATGTACCTTGTATTTTCTTGAACATAGGTATAGATTTTTTTGGCCTTCTCCACCGGATCATCAATTCCTGCAACCAACGCAGAAACTTCGGCAACGGTAGCCGTAGGAAGTTCACCTCGCCCAGCAATCAGTTCATCGTAAATCCACTTTCCAAGGTCCTCCCAAGAGGAAAACGATCCTTCTTTTCCTGCAAGACGGAACTCTTGTAGTCGAACCCAGACTCTTGGATGAATCTCGAAGGATGCAGGACTGAACATTTCATGATTCTCGGCCACGATGTTCTCCGCACTATATCGAATTCCTGTAGTCAACTCCTCCTTGGTAATTGGGCAGCCCTCAAAATTTGTCTCCTTTAGAGAAATGGGAATATTTTCAGGGTTGTGGAGGGTCCAAATACTTTTCTCTGTGCTCAGGCGATGACCTTCAACAGGTTGCCATCCAATCATGAATGCCGTATTCGAGGTTTCCATCTCATACTGCAATTCTATCGTATACGGGTAACGGGAAGGTGTATAATCTAAATATTTGAGTCGGCTATCTTCGTACAAACTACCATCTGAAACGGCACTTTGGTCTTTGAAATCGCGCTCTTTGAATTTCTTGATCACCTCACCAGCCTGATCGTATACGCGCACTTGAATCTTACTCAGTTTTATGGAAGGATTATACCCCATCACCGCTTGGATAGCATCATCACCTTCCTTGGTAAACACCGTGACCACACGATGAAAGGAGTAATGAATCTTTTTACTGGAGATGATATTGATTTCGCTTTGATCCAAACGCACCACCGCATTGGCGCCTTTTACCAAATCTGCGGGAATAGTTGATACGCGATAGTCGACGTCTTGAGAAAAGGTTACATAGGTGCTGAAAAAAACGAAAACAAGAGATAGGACGTGCCTAATCATAGAAACACAAAACATGGTACCTCACAAAAATAGAAGTTTCGCAAAAGGACGCAAGAAATTTCTCTGTTTTTAGCTGAGAAGGTTATTCTTTTCGTTTAGTGTCGATACAGATGGTAACAGGACCGTCATTGAGCAGTGCTACCTTCATGTCTGCACCAAAAATACCCGTACCCACCTTTTTATTCAGTAAGGTTTCCATATGCACCACGAAAGACTCGTATAAAGGAATGGCAGTAGGCGGCTTAGCCGCTTTGATGTACGAAGGGCGATTGCCTTTTTTGGTAGAAGCGTGCAGAGTGAATTGACTCACCACAATAGCCTCGCCATCCATATCAAGGAGCGATTCGTTCATAACGCCTTGTGCATCGTTGAAAATTCGAAGTTGGACTATTTTCTTGGAAAGCCACTCAATGTCTTCTTGCGTATCGCTTTCCTCTACACCTAGCAGAATTAGAAGTCCTTGGCCGATAGAAGAAACTGCATTTCCTTCGACGCTTACCGACGCCTCTTTGACTCGTTGAATTACTGCTCTCATCAGTCTTCGCTATAAATATCGACGCGATAGTTCTCGTCTTCCCCTTCGATAATTTGAAGGTAACTGCGGTAGCGACTCAAGGCTACCTCGCCTGTTTCGAGTGCTTCTTTCACGGCACAGCCAGGCTCTTCGAGATGTAAACAGTTATTGAACTTACAGTGTGCCTTCAACCGAAAAAACTCTGGAAAATAGTCGCCCACCTCCTCTTTTTCCATATCCACCATGCCAAATCCTTTGATTCCCGGCGTATCGATGATTTTGGCATCAAAACTCAAATCAAACATCTCAGCAAAGGTAGTCGTGTGTTGCCCTTGACGATGCATCTCCGAAATCTCAGACGTACGAAGATCTAATGCTGGCTCTATCACATTGATCAAGGTAGATTTTCCAACACCACTATGGCCCGCAAATAGACTGGTTTTGCCTGTCATTAGTTCTTTGACCTTATCCACATTCTTCTCTGTTGTTGCAGAAATACCTATGCAGGTGTACCCAATATCTCGATACACCTTTGCCAGCCATTTGATCTCCAATAATTCATCTTCGTTATAGGTGTCTACCTTATTGAAAAGAATAATCACTTGAATGTCGTAGGCTTCTGCAGTTGCCAGAAAACGATCGATAAAGCTTGTAAAGGTGGGGGGATTGTTTAAAGTGACCATCAAAAATACTTGGTCGATGTTGGCCGCTATGATGTGCGTTTGTTTGGAAAGATTGACAGATTTACGGATGATGTAATTCTGTCGGTCGTGGATATGGTGAATAATACCAATGGTTTCATCCCCTTTTTGTTCGATCTCAAAATCAACCACATCACCCACCGCCACTGGATTGGTACTTTTGATGCCTTGAATCCGAAACTTTCCTTTGATACGGCATTGATAGTACTCACCATTAGTGGCCTTCACTAAGTACCAGCTGCCAGTAGATTTGTAGACTGTTGGTGTCATTGTGGGTTCAACATCAAATTGATGACAAAATCATAGGTAGTAATCTTCGGTCAAAGGTCTTAAATGTATTGCGAACGGACAAAAATGTGTTGTTAATCGCAGTTTTTGAGCATTTGGACTTTTCATCCTAAAATTTGTGTTGTTCATCAAAAAAAATTCAAATCGTCTTCAACTCACCGTTTCTTTGAACTGTAATTATTAAAGAAAAGCCCTTGACCTATGACTACATTATTACTCCTAAAAGACCTGTATAACGACTTTTTCAAAGACTACAACAACAAATTAGTTGCGGGACTATTTAAAAGCATGAGCTGGTTTTGCTTTGCTTTGATCGCAGTAATCTTGTACGCGTTCATCTACAGAATTGCCACAGGATTTCCAGTATAAGGAAACTCTTTACCAATACCAATTATAAAAGATAAAAGCCCCGGTTTCGGGGCTTTCTTCGTTTATGACTTCAATATCTTTTCTTGGTGATTGATACTTTCTTGGTGAATGGCCTTGAAGATTCTCAAGATGAATTCTTCGCTGAGTCCACGTTGTTCGCCTTCCAAGATCATCTTACCCAAAATTTCATTCCATCGCTTACTTTGCAAAACGGCTACGTTGCGATCTTTTTTTAGCTGTCCGATACCATCAGCTACCTTCATCCGTTTGCCTAAGGCGTCGAGCAATTGATTGTCGAGCACATCAATTTGGGCTCTCAAATTGCCCAGTGCACTTTGGTATTCCGCCTCATCGTCTTTCTCCTTTCTGATCTTCAAATCTTTCATGATTTGCACCAAAGTTGAAGGCGTTACTTGTTGCGCCGCATCGCTCCAAGCATTGTCTGGGTCAATATGCGTTTCAATCATCAGACCATCAAAATTCAGGTCGAGTGCTGTTTGGGAAACGTCAAAGATCATGTCGCGCTTACCGGTAATGTGTGATGGATCACAGATCAGCGGCAGATCAGGAAATCTGTTTTGCAATTCGATGGCAATCTGCCATTCAGGAATATTGCGGTATTTGGTTTTTTGATAGGTAGAAAACCCACGATGAATCACCCCGAGCTTTTCGATATTTGCGGTGTGCAAACGCTCAATGGCACCTAACCAAAGCGGCAAGTCTGGATTCACAGGATTCTTCACAAGAACAATCTTATCCGTGCCTTCAAGGGCATCTGCAATTTCTTGAACAATGAAGGGACTCACGGTAGAGCGCGCACCAATCCATAGCACATCGATATCGTGCTCCAAAGCCAAATCTACATGCGTTCTATTGGCCACTTCCGTAGCGGTTTTTAACCCAGTTTCCTCTTTCACGCGTTGCAACCACTTCAACCCTATGGCGCCCACCCCTTCAAAATTACCAGGGCGTGTTCTAGGTTTCCAGATACCTGCACGGTAATAATTCACGTCTGTATCCTTCAGCTGATGCGCAATTTGCATCACTTGGTCTTCTGTTTCTGCGCTACACGGCCCTGCAATGACCACGGGGTGATCTAATTGCAATTCGTCTAGCCAACTTCTGAGAGCTGTTGTATTTTCCATAAGGCTGTACTTTATGAGTTGATGGTTATTCCTTCTAAAATTTCTTTGATGTGATTGGTATTAGCCATTTCTTGATAAATGGCTTGAAAATCGTTTTCTAGCATGCACCGCTTGAAATACTCCAAGTTGGCAATGTATTCTTCTAGTGTTTCAATAACATTTTCTTTGTTCTGCTCGAAAATGGGCGTCCACATGGCTGGCGAACTTTTTGCCAAGCGCACCGTGCTTTCGAAACCACTTCCGGCCATGTCAAAAATATCGCGTTCGTTCTTTTCCTTTTCAATGACCGTTTTCCCCAGCATGAAAGAGCTGATATGCGATAGATGTGAAACGTAGGCGATGTGTTTGTCATGACTTACCGGATCCATATAGCGAATGCGCATCCCCAGAGCTCTAAAAATTTCTAAGGCGCGCTCTTGCAATTTGAAGGCGGTTTTTTCCACTTCACAAATGATGTTTGTTTTCCCTTCGAACAAACCCTGAATAGCTGCCGTGGGTCCAGAGAATTCGGTACCTGCAATAGGGTGAGCCGCCATAAAATTTCGGCGATTTTGATGCTGTGCTACGGCCTCGCAAATCTGCTGCTTGGTCGATCCTACTTCTATAACTAATGTGTCGGCACCAATGCTACTCAAGACTTGCGGTAACAATTTGGCGGTAGCGTCTACGGGGATTCCTACGATCACCACGTCGGCATCTTTGAGGTTATCTAAATCAGTAGCTTCAGAAACCACACCCAGTTCAATGGCTTTACGCAGATGATCAGGGTTGTGATCAATGCCAAAAACTTGCGCATCTGGCATGGCTGTCTTAATGTCTAATGCCATCGATCCTCCAATCAGTCCTATTCCAATAATTACTACGTTCATGCGGTTTCTTGTTAAAATCGTGTGATGGCTTCTTCTATTTTTTCTTCAGGAACGCATAGCGAAAAACGGATGTATCCTTCTCCTTGACTTCCAAAAATGGTTCCCGGGGTTATGAAAACATGCTTTTCCTGTAGAATTTCTTCAATAAATTCTTCAGCTGATGTGCTTCCCTCAGGCAATTTTGCCCAAACAAACATACCGGCTGCAGACTTCTCATAGGAACATCCCAAAAGTTCTACCAGTCTTAAGATGGCCGACTTTCTTCTACGGTAAATTGCATTCAGTTCATCAAACCACTCACGGCCACTCTGTAAGGCCACAATGGCGCCTTGCTGAATTCCGTAAAACATACCAGAATCCATATTGCTCTTAACCTTCAGCACCTGCTGAATTTTTTCAGCCTTTCCCAACAGCATACCCACACGCCAACCTGCCATATTGAACGTTTTGCTCAACGAATTGAGCTCAAGGACAACATCTTCTGCTCCTTCGATACTCAACAAACTCACGGGCTGTTGGTTGAGTACAAAACTATAGGGGTTGTCGTTCACCAAGAGAATCTGATGTGCCTTTGCAAACGCCACTAGGTCTTTAAAAAATGCTTTATCAGCTTTTGCTCCTGTAGGCATGTGCGGATAATTCACCCACATCAGTTTGGTCTTACTCAAGTCTTGTTGGGCTAAGGCCTCGAGATCGGGTAACCAATGGTTTTCTTGGGTTAAATTGTAGTGCTTCGCGCGTGCACCTACCAATTGACTCACTGCCTGATAGGTAGGATACCCAGGATTTGGAATTAGCACCTCGTCGCCCTCATTGAGATAGGCCATGGAGATGTGCATGATACCTTCCTTACTTCCCATTAAAGGAAGAATTTCATCTTCGGGACGAACAATCACATCAAAATGCTTTCGATAAAAATCAGCTATGGCTTTCCTTAACTCAGGCAAGCCCTGATAACTTTGATATTGATGGGCCTTGGGGTTGTTCATCGAATCGCCAATAGCATCAATGACCTCCTGGTGTGGCAACAAATCCGGACTCCCGATGCCCATATTAATCACTGGTTTCCCTTCGGCCATCATGGCGCGCACCTCTCTCAATTTTTTGGAGAAATAATACTCTTGAACGCTATGAAGACGATCTGCTACAGCAATCATAAGTGTGCATTTTTATATTCCCCTAACACTTTGAAATCTCCCACCATAATGGACATAATCGACTTCGCTTTCGCGAAATCTTCATAGTCGGCAAAGGTGACATCCACAAAAAAGGCATAGACCCAAGGCGTTTCAATGACGGGCAACGATTGAATTTTGGTCAAATTCATACGGCAATCGCTCATCACATTTAAAACCGTGGCTAAACTGCCGCGCTTATGGTCCGTTGTGAAACAAAGCGAGGCCTTGTTAATAGCAGACTCAGGCAACAACGAATTCTTGGTATGCAATACTACAAAGCGCGTTTCATTGTGTTTGATGGTTTGAATTTCGTGCGCTAAAATGTCCAGGTTGTAGAGGTTGGCAGCCATAGCAGCAGCAATTGCTCCCACACCTTTCAGCTGCTGATCAGCAATCCGTTTCGCTACTTCGGCAGTGTCACTATCCTCTACAAGTTTGATGTTAGGATGCTTTTTGAAAAACTCTTTACACTGCAAGAGCGCCATCGGGTGTGAATACACCTCTTTAATATCCTCGATGTGTTGCCCGGGAAGCGCCATCAAATTGTGATGAATATTTAGATAATGTTCCCCTACGATATGCAGGTCGTTTTTATCGATCAAGGCATAATTTGGAATGATCGATCCTGCAATGGAATTCTCAATAGCCATCACCGCGTCTGAGCTTTCTTTCTCCAGCAGACTGGTTACCAACCGATCAAATGACAGGCATTCGGTGAGTTCGATGTCTTTACCGAAGTACTCACTAGCCACCTGATGATGAAATGACCCTTTAATTCCTTGTATGGCAATTCGCTTTGGCATGCTGTATAAAAAAAGTCCTGATTTCGTATCAGGACTTTCATCGTTTATGTTGTTTCACATAGTGCTAAAACCGTCCTGCGTTCCTCTTCAAAAAATAGAAGAAGAAATAAAAACGGTTCCAGAAATATGTATTGATAGTCATGTTGTTACTACATTTCTCGTCTAAAGTAGCATTCCTTGTTTAAAAAACAAACGGAAGCCTTCATTTTTTTAGATTTTACAATTTTAAACGATCTTTCTTGTTCTTTATCGGGGAAAAACATGGTTTTTTTGTAGATAAACCATGGCTCAGAAAAATGTATTTTTACACAAACTAGACGCTATGTCCATCACTGTCTCCAACATTACAAAGCACTACGGAACACAAAAAGCGCTTGATGAGGTTTCCTTTTCGGTGGAAAGAGGAGAAATTGTAGGCTTCCTTGGCCCTAACGGCGCTGGAAAATCGACACTGATGAAGATTTTAACCACCTATCTGGAACCTTCTTCGGGGGAAGCCACCGTGAATGCGCATAGTATTCAAAGTGCCCCAAAGAATGTACAGCAAAGCGTGGGTTATTTACCAGAGCACAATCCGTTGTATTTGGAGATGTACGTCAGAGAGTACCTCCGTTTTAGCGCACAGGTCTACGGCGTTGCAAAACAGCGTATTGATGAGGTTATCAGCATGACGGGCCTTGAGCCCGAAGCTCATAAGAAAATTGGGCAATTGTCTAAAGGCTATCGGCAGCGCGTAGGTCTGGCCAATGCGTTGTTGCACGATCCTGAGGTGTTGATTCTTGATGAACCAACTACCGGCTTGGATCCCAACCAACTGGTGGATATTCGAAAACTCATTCAGCAAGTAGGTCAAGAGAAAACGGTATTTCTTTCCACCCACATCATGCAAGAAGTGGAAGCAATGTGCGATCGAGTCATTATTATCAATCAAGGAAAAATAGTAGCCGATCATCCGTTAAAAACGCTTCGCGATGGACAAGCACAAATTGTTGAAGTAGAGTTCGATTATCGAGTGGAAGAGATTCTCTTACAGCGCCTGCCGCATGTTTCCAAAGTAAAGAATGTTCATGATTTCCTGTATGAACTCACCTTCGATATCCAAGACGATATGCGTCCAGCGGTATTCGATTTTGCACATGATAATGAATTGAAGATTTTGAAACTCAATCAGAAGAATAAAAATTTGGAAAGCCTGTTCAGAGAATTGACCGCCAACTAATCTTGAAAAATCAACCGCCCGCGATAAGGCTGCTCCACATCTACCAGCTCCGGACGATTTACCGCAATCACATTGCCCGTGCTCAAAATACTTCCAGTGATTGCATTGATTGGATGCACAATCATATCGTTGGAACTCCTTTGGAATATATCAATCCTATCTGCGATAAAATTATGACCCTCGAGTCGTGAATTTCCTGCTGCGAATCGCACTTCAAAGTTTTGCGTTCGCCCTTGGATAAAAAGGTTGGATAAGTTGTTAAATACCACCCGAACGCTTTCATTGTCGATATTCAAATAGAAATTCCCTACCGCCGCAGTTTCAGGTGCAAAAAAAGTATCAGAGAACAAGGTAATGTCGGGAAAGGTCAATACACCCTCACTGCGCACATCAAAACGTGTAGCACTTCTAATTTCGGTAAGAACTGGAGTAGTCACAATGACCTTAGAAATCCCAAAATCACGAACAAAATTACATTGATTGTTGTTGTTCAATAGTAGTTGACCGTCTACCACGGTAGCTGTGATATCGTTGAGCAGATTTTCACCAGTTTCCACCTCCACACGCTGCTCAGGGCCTTCAACAATGACAAGCTCTAACAAATCGTTCACTCGAATTCGGTCAAATGTGGGTACTGTCAATTCGACGCGCGCCATGTCTCCAGCAGTCTGAAAGCAATCATTCACGTCTTCGCTATCGCAAGCAAAAAGCGTTAAGGCCAAACATATGTAATACCACTTTTTCATTAGAGACGAATTCCAATTCCAAATTCTACAGCTTCGGCTTTCGCCGCATGTGATTTCAAGGTCATAGCACCAAACCATCGTTCTCCAAAATAACGTTTCAAACCGATACGCTGATATACTTGTCCTTCAAACTCCACTGGATAATAAGCATAGAAGCCCAATTGCGTGATGATGGACGTTCTATTGATAAAAAGCTCATGACCTACAAATAAACCAACGCGTTTAAAATCTTCATCTCCGTTTATCCCTTCACCAGGAAAGGCAATACCTCGAAATCTAATGAATTCCTTCAGAAAGTTTGAAAAGAATACATCCACACCTGCATGCACCGCGCTGGTTCGGCTCAATCGTTTGTCGGCATAGCCAGAAAGTATATAGAAAGGATATTGACCGCTACCGATGATGTCACTCTCGTTGAGCCCCGTTCTGAACACTAGGTTGTATTTGAAAGGTTCTCGATACCGCTCTTTGGGTTTTTTGGGTTGAAAGGTTGCTGGTTCGGCTTCCTGTAATTGGTAGTTGAAACCAAGGTTGAAGGTAATCGAGTTGATGCTGGTGTTGGGAGCCTTTACGTTTGCATTTGAATAATGAATTAGGGTGATGCCAGCCTGTAGCCCGAAACGATCAAAAAGTCGTTCTTTCTTGTAGTTCAGCATGGCAAAGGTACTGCTCATCAAGCGCGACCCAAATGCAATGTTCCGAAAATTGGTTTCGCGGTCGTACGGACTGCTGGTAATGGCCAAGCCCTGCCCGATGCGCAGCATTACATTCCGCTTCAAAAAATAGAAGTTGTAGTGCGCATACAATGAAAGATTTTCGCCTAAAAACTCATTCTGTAGATTTTGATAGGCGAAAGTCACGCCGTAGTCAGGATAATTATATCGAGCCTCCCAGGCTTCGTAACCAAAGGTTTTGCGGTTATAACTCAACAGAAAACCATCAGGGTGCCCTGTGATCAAATGCGAAATGTCTGGGTTGTGCTTAGCAATATTTCCACGGAAAAAATTGACGTCTAGAAACGACCGCTTGGGGTCTTCCTGAGAAAAACCTGTAAAAGTGAAAAGTAAAATAAAAGGGAAAAATAAACTGGAAGGGAAAGGGAAAGGG
>CAWUKP010000048.1:0-11993 GCA_963922975.1 uncultured Spongiivirga sp.
GGTGGCAGCACGCATGTAGTTTCCATTCAGGTTGTTGTAATGTTGTTGCAATAGCATCAAAGTACCCGTCACGTTTGGTGTGGCCATGGAAGTTCCGCTGATCGAATTATAAGCTGTATTGCTATTGTCGTATGTGGAATATACACCAGTACCATTACCAGTAATGTCTGGCTTGATACGCAAGTCGTCTGTTGGTCCTTCACTACTTCCACTATTGATAGCAACACTGATAAGAGAACCATCAGCAGCGATATTCGCATCTTGAGCATTCGCTACCACTAAGTTGTTCTTCGCAGTCGAATGACCCGTAAGTTTATCATAGGAAGAGTTTCCATTCAAAGGAGCACCGTTTGATGAATTATCATTCCCATCATTACCAGCAGCTACAAGCATCAAGTAATATGGAGAGTTGTACATCAAGTTATCCCAGTCTCTAGAATCTTCAATGTAGGCACCAAAGTAATAGTCCGGCACCAAGCTTGCACGAAAACCATAAGAGTGGTTCGAAACCAGCATTCCGTTTGCTGCGGCATTGGTGGCTTCCGAAAGGTCACTATTCCAGTCGTGCGTCACGGCATCTCCTTGAGGAGCCATCCCTTTGGCAGCAGCCTGGACACCCGCAGCAACCATGGTTCCTGTTACGTGCGTCGCGTGGAAACTGTTGTTATTAAGCGACGTTTGACCATCTCCGACAGAAACACGCCCATTGTACTCTTGGTGCGTAGTCCGAACAGGACCACCGTCCCATACGTGACCAGTAATGCCTTGTCCATTCAAGTTCAATCCCAAAGAACCACCAGAATTCAAGTGCACCGCTCTAGTTGAAATAGCGGCATCTGCATTGTAAGTGGTGTAATAAATAGGATTGCCTTCGTCAGTAATACGAACCAGTTCTGAAACAGAACCGTCTTTCTCTTCAATCGTAAGTTCGATACCTCTTGCAGTGGCCAACTGAGCAATACGCTGACGCTGTATCTGCATTTTTTGCTCAAACTGCTGTTGCATTTGCTCCAGCTTCTTAAGATCGTAACGACTCGTGATTTTTTCTTTTTGCTGCGGTGTCTGTGCGAAGACAACGACACTCACTAACAGCAATGCGCAAGAAATCATCCTGCGCAGGAGTAGTTGTTTATTCATTGGTTAGAATTAATAAGTTTAACTTTTGCTAGTTGCGAGGCAAATATGTTAAATTAATATTAAAAAAACATGAGGTTTTTCCCCATTTTCGACGAAATGACAATTTTTTTTCGTTTTGTATAAGAATTCTTCAATAAGTGTCATCAAAAGAAATCCCTACTTTTGAGTGTGAAGCCATTACTTTCTGTAAAAGACTTACAAATCGCCTTTCGTACCGAAAGCACCACTACTATTGCAGTGCAGGATGTTTCTTTTGAGCTGTTCCCTAGAGAAATACTGGGTGTTGTTGGTGAATCGGGCAGTGGCAAATCTGTATCCTCCTTAGCCCTCATGGGCTTACTTCCTCCAAAAATTACAGCTATTGAGGGTAGTATTCAATTTGAAGGTGAAGAGTTACTGACAAAAGAGGCAACCGATATTCGAAAGCTTCGAGGTGGTAAGATTGCCATGATCTTTCAAGAACCTATGAGTTCTCTAAATCCATCCATGAGATGTGGTGCACAGGTGGAAGAAATATTGGCCCAGCACACTACAATGTCAGCCGTAGAAAGGCGTCAAGAAGTGATTGCTTTGTTTGAAAAAGTGCAGCTTCCAACGCCTGAGCTTATCTATAGAAAATATCCTCATCAAATCAGTGGCGGACAAAAACAGCGCGTCATGATTGCCATGGCCATCGCTTGCAAGCCCGCGGTACTGATTGCCGATGAACCCACTACCGCATTAGATGTTACAGTTCAAAAGGAGATCATCTCTTTGCTAAAAACACTACAGGCAGAGACAGAAATGAGCATTTTATTCATTTCACATGACCTCGCTTTGGTTTCGGAAATTGCCGATCGCATCTTGGTTATGTACCAAGGAAACATCGTAGAGCAAGGAACCACTCAGCACCTATTTCACCATCCTCAACACCCCTACACCCAAGCCTTACTTGCGGCTAGACCTTCCACTACAAAACGCTTGAAAAGGCTGCCTACCATCGCAGACCATGTAGCCAACAAGCCAATAACCGCAGAAATTTCCCAAACAGAACGAGCTCAAAAACACAAAGAACTCTATCAAAACCCGCCCTTGCTAGAAGTGGTTAATCTGGAAAAAGAGTACTTCAATAGGATGGGTTGGTGGAGCAAAAAACAAGGCTTTAAAGCTGTCAATGATGTGAGCTTTCAACTCTATGAGGGGGAAACGCTTGGACTGGTGGGCGAAAGTGGCTGTGGAAAATCTACTCTGGGTAATGCCATTCTGCAATTGGACAAAGCCACCAAAGGCAAGGTTTTTTATAAGGGGGAAGACATTACCAAACTTTCAAAACAACAGCTGCGAAACCTGCGCAAAGAATTGCAGCTTATATTCCAAGATCCCTTTTCGTCACTGAATCCCAGAATTACCGTGGGCAATGCTATTCTAGAACCAATGAAGGTACACCGGTTACATGCGAATGATCAAGAGCGCAAGGAAAAAGTGGTGGAATTACTGCAACGTGTTGGTCTCTCCGAAACACACTATGACCGCTATCCGCATGAATTCTCAGGAGGGCAACGTCAACGCATCGGAATTGCACGTACCATTGCCTTGAGGCCTAAAATAATTGTATGTGACGAATCCGTTTCGGCACTTGACATTTCGGTGCAAGCGCAAGTGCTCAACCTACTGAATGAACTCAAAGAAGACTTCGGATTTACCTATATCTTTATTTCCCACGATCTTGCCGTGGTGAAATACATGTCTGACCAACTGTTGGTTATGAACCAAGGTCAGATTGTTGAACGCGGAGAGGCAGATACTATCTACCAACAACCAAAGCAGGCGTACACTCAAAAACTCATTGCTTCCATTCCCAAAGGAATTTAAAGCATTACTATTTTTTTGGCTAGAAAGAAAAGGTTGCCTACAAGTCGTAGGGTGCTTTTAATGTTGTGTAAAATCTTTTGAAATGAGGTCAGTTCCACTTCTTCTTCGAAGAGAAATTCTTGGGGCATCGTATTCATGTTTGTAGGTTTGGGGCATCTAAAATAAAAACTTTTCTGTTGTATGCAACTGTCGTTCATCGATTTGAACGGAATTTGTTGTGAATCTGTGATTTGGGAAGGTGAAGCGCTACTTCGGTGTCAATTTAAATTCATTTCAGGAATGGTTCCTTCTACCACCAGGCGTCCTTCAGTGGCTTTTTGAATCTCTTCGACCGAAACACCTGGAGCCCGTTCCAGTAATTTAAAACCATCGCCCATCACTTCTAGAACGGCTAAGTTGGTCACCACTTTTTTGACACACCCAACACCAGTTAACGGAAGGGAGCAACGTTTCAAAAGTTTTGATTCTCCACGTTTGTTAGTATGCATCATGGCCACGATGATATTTTCTGCCGAAGCTACCAAATCCATCGCGCCACCCATTCCTTTCACCATCTTTCCTGGAATCTTCCAATTGGCGATGTCGCCGTTTTCAGCCACTTCCATAGCGCCAAGTATGGTCAAATCTACATGCTGACCACGGATCATGGAAAAGCTCATGGCCGAGTCAAAGAAAGAAGCCCCAGGTAGGGTCGTGATGGTTTGCTTTCCTGCATTGATGATGTCTGCATCTTCTTCTCCTTCAAAAGGAAAAGGACCCATGCCAAGCACTCCATTTTCACTCTGGAACTCCACTTCAATGCCTTGAGGAATATGATTGGCCACCAAAGTGGGAATACCAATGCCCAGATTCACGTAGTAACCGTCTTTGACTTCTTTGGCAATGCGCTTCGCGATTTGGTCTTTATTGAGCATATTCCTTGAATTATAACCTCCTTAAAAGTACCACTTTAAACGCATTCCATCAAAGCCAAAATACCCCAAATGAGGTATGGCATTGGTTCCAATTTCAGTTTACATTACTAAAAACTTAATTGATATGAAGCGTACACTCCTTCTTTTGGTACTTTTTCTTTTCTTAAGTCCACTCTCCACTGCGCAAGAAAACGCCGAGCTCCTCACCTTGTACAATCGATATAGCGGAAAGCTAAAACATGTATATCTCGATAAACATGGGCGTCCTATCGGTACATTGAAAGAGAACTATTGGCGTCAAAATATGTCTACCCTACACACCAAACGCGTTTACAACTATGCCGATGAAAACATTCATTATCTGCTACTATGTTCTAAGCGAAACAGCAAGAAAGTATATATCTATTCCATTAATAAGAACAATGGAAACGTAAACAAGCAATGGGGCCATGAAGATCGCTACACCGACATTCGCATGTTTGTGGTGGATGGTAAGCAATTCTTTTTCCTATCCGAACACAAGAAGAATGGACGTTATGCTATTTACAGTTTGGATTCCGAGATTCCCAAACCAGATGACAAAATTACCTCCGGAAACAAATGGGGTGAATGGACTTACTTCGACTTTGTGACCTATGACGACAAAACCTACATGGTTCGGTATTCCTACACCACTGGCGACCTCATCATCAACGAAATGCGTTCAAACGGAAAGATTGGCAAGCAAGTGAAGAATACGACCATCGACAAAAGTTGGACAAGTTTTGTGTTCTATAAAGTCGATAAAAAACTCTTCTTGATGCGCCTGAACAGGAACACAGGCAGAATGGTTGTAAATCGCGTTGGCAAAAACTTGCAGTTTGGTAAAAAGATTCAAGAAAGTAGCCTCTCCAAAGGATGGTATCATGCTGCCTACGCCAAAAAGAGTAATGATGATCATCATATAATTTTTGTAAATCGAAGGGACGATCGCGCCGTGGTTCGCACTATTGACAACGATGGGAAGTTGGGGAAAGTAACCTACAATAGCGATGCTTGGGAAAAGGGATGGACGCATATGTCGGCATTAACCCATTGGGGCGAGGAAGCGAATTTGAAACCGGCCACCACTTCAAGAGCTACAAATTACAGAAAAGGTCCAAAGGCAAATAAAAGAGCTTCATTGATTGTTTTTTACAATGACGACAAACCACTTTGGCAGCTAATGCAGCGCATCCAAGTTCAGGAGGAATACGCCATCAAGAATTATGACCGTTCCATTTTACTCAGCAACAAAAAGTACAAAGCTGACCCCAAACCTTACAAGAAAGACAAAGCCACTGAAGAGAATTTCTTCAAATACCTCAAAGAGCTAGCGGAGGATGGGTATTATATCGACATCTTCATCATCACGCATGGCAGTCGCTACGGAATCTCCATGATTGAGTTCAAGAACAATAAATACGCGCCTGACAACGAGGGTACCATCAGAGCGCGAGAGATTGTTGACAAGCTCTCTCCAATTTATGGCCCAGGAAAGTTTCCGATACGTACCGTATTCATGCTGAATTGTTGGGGAGGTTCTTCAGTGGCCCAAGCATTTAAAGACGTTGGCGCTAAATCTGTATGTGGTGCGCGATATTTGAATTATCTTTTTTCACGCTTCACTCATTTTGCCAAGGCTTGGCAAGATGGAGAGACTTTTGACGCCGCCATCGACTATGCGCATAAGGATGATTGGCTCGATAAAAATTTGGTAGCCGCTAATTCTGCACAAAAGAAAAAACACTGGAAAAAGTGCAAAGGTTATATTGATGTGCTCAAAGACAAAGGAAATTGTGTGCGAGACTATTACCAATCCATGGGAACGTGGCGAGGGGAATGGTTGTACGATCAAACGGGAGAAGAAAACATAGAGTTTTCTTCAGACTTTTTTGTGCTGGGTGATCTCAATATGACGAAATACACTCAGCCCAAGTGGTAGGTTTTTACAATCTCTGTAGCAATTCTATGAGGTTCGAACAACCCAGTTTTCTGAATATGTTCTTGCGGTGCGTCCGCACCGTGTGAAAACTAATGTGCAGCACTTGAGCAATCTCTTTATTGCTTTTGCCTACCACAAGGAGATTTACAATATCGCGCTCTCGGTCTGAAAGCTGATCTACAGCAACGGTCTCACTTTGGGCGGGCTTTGGGTACACTATTTTATTGCTTTGTCTATCGAAAATATAATACCGAAACTTATTGTCTAGCTTGACACCGTCAATTCTTGTTTGCAAAACCGCAGCTGCAAAAATGTTTCCTTGTGCGTTGGTCAGATGTCTGATGGTTTGGTGTAAGACCCAACGCTTCGTGCCACTATGTGCATAGGCAAATTCTCGGTTGATGATGTAGTTCTCAATCGTTTCGATGGAACGGTTGGCAAGAAACTTTCGTTGATGAAGTGTGCTTGAGATCAGCTTAGGAATGTGCGTAAACGACGCCTTAGTCAGTAAGTAACTCGGTCCTTTCGAAAAATAGTCTTCCCTTGGAATTCCCGTGACCTCTTCGATCTGTTCATCTACATGGAGAAACTTATTTTCCTCCATATCAAATACATTCAGGGCAGAAGTGCCTAAGCCTGTATTAAATTTTCTAAGCTCTGGAATTTGTTGATTGAGTACATCTTGTTTGATCGTACCTATAGTGTTGCCTACAAGACCTTCCCATCCTTTAGACATCCTTTCAAATGAAAGATGACCTGGATTTTTATCGCTGTCTAACCGTTCTTTGCTCAATTCGTTTTTCGTAATGTGCTCCTTGAAAAATACGCTGCACAAAGATTCCAGGAATGTGAATTTGATTGGGATCTAAGGCGCCTACGGGATGTAACTCTTCGACTTCAGCAACCGTAATTTTCGCTCCTCCACACATATTGGGGTTGAAGTTTCTGGCGGTTCCTTTAAAGATCAAATTGCCTGCTTCGTCTCCTTTCCAAGCTTTGACGAACGCAAAATCCGCTTCAAACGCTTTTTCCAGTACATACATCTTGCCATCGAATTCGCGCGTCTCTTTGCCTTCAGCTACTTCCGTACCATATCCTGCTGGAGTGTAAAAAGCAGGAAACCCAGCTTGGGCCGCACGACAGCGTTCAGCCAATGTGCCTTGAGGAATTAATTCTACCTCTAGTTCTCCACTGAGCATTTGACGTTCAAACTCGTCGTTTTCGCCCACATAAGAGGAGATCATTTTCTTGATCTGTTTGTTTTGAAGGAGAAGACCCAAACCAAAATCATCCACCCCTGCATTGTTAGAAACACAGGTAACATTCTTGACACCCAATCGAACCAATTCAGCAATTGCATTTTCAGGAATTCCACTCAAACCAAATCCTCCGAGCATAAAGGTCATACCATCAGCAACTCCTTGCAGTGCATCTTGAACCGAGGCGACTTTCTTATTGATCATGTCTGTGAATTTGATAGAAAAATACGAATTTTTCACTGAAGCAGCGTGACCCAAGAGCTAACTTTCGGCACTAAAAAAGCGCCTCGAAAGGCGCTTTCAACTTTTAAAAGCCTAGATCCTCGAGATCGTCTTCATCGTCGTTATCTTGCAATGAATCTTCATCGATTTTCGAGCAATCCACTTTGATGGACAAATTATCTGGCTTTCTGAAATCTTCTTTTGAAATGCCTAAAGATTCGTCGGCATAGCACTTTTTCATATACAACCCCCAGATTGGCAGTGCCATAGAGGCGCCTTGCCCGTACAAGGTGGTCTTGAAGTGTGTAGCGCGGTCTTCACCGCCTACCCAAACACCCGTAACCAGGTTGGGTACCATCCCCATAAACCAACCATCACTATTGTTCTGTGTCGTCCCTGTTTTCCCAGCAATTGGGTTTTCGAATGCATACGGATAACCAGTCATCACATCTTTATAGAGTGCCTGCTTTGTTGCCCAACTATGGCGTAAACGCATCCCGGAACCCGTCTGCGTAACTCCTTGCATGAGATTCAGTGTGACATAAGCCGATTCTTTACTCAATACATCTTTAGTTTCGGGTATGAACTCGTAGAGCACCGTACCGTTTTTATCTTCAATACGAGTGACCATCACAGGTTTTTGATAAATGCCATAGTTCGCAAAGGTGCTATAGGCCCCCACCATTTCAAATAAGTTGATATCTGGTGTTCCGAGGGCAATGGAAGGAACCTCTAAAAGATCGGGGCTCGTAATCCCCATTTTTCTGGCTAGGTTCACCACGGGTGCAGGACCCACTTGGTCCATTAATCTCGCCGTAATCGTGTTGATCGAATTGGCCAAAGCATTCTTGAGCGTTCGCTGGCCTCCGTACTTTCCATTGGTGTTTTTCGGGCACCAGGCTTCCATATTTCCATACTTTCCAGCTTCAATACAATGCTGGATATTTGGGAGCGAATCGCAGGGTGAAAGGTGTAACTGATCGATGGCCGTGGCGTACACAAATGGTTTGAAGGTAGAACCTACTTGGCGCTTCCCTTGACGCACATGGTCATATTGGAAATGTTTATAATCGTAGCCGCCTACCCATGCCTTAACATGACCTGTTTGTGGATCCATTGACATCATTCCCGAACGCAAGAAATGTTTGTAATACAAGATTGAATCACGTGGTGTCATGATGGTATCGATCTCCCCTTCCCAGGAAAACACGGTCATTTCTGCCTTTTCTTTAAAGGAAGCTTCAATTTTCTTCTCCGAAACGCCTCGTGCTTTCATTTTCTTCCACCGCTCAGAACGACGCATCGCCTGACGAACGATTTTCTCTACATCACTGCGTTCTATATCTAAAAACGGAGCCGTAGGATTCTGCCCTTTTGTATTCTGAACAAAGAATTCTGCTTGCAATCGTTTCATATGCTCCTTCGTTGCTTCTTCGGCATAGGCTTGCATCCTTGAATCGATGGTGGTGTAAATCTTTAATCCGTCTTTGTAGATATTGTACTTGGTTCCGTCAGCTTTAGGATTGTCTTTCACCCACTGCTTCATAAAGTCTTGAATATACGCGCGGAAATATGTGGCCAACCCCACCCTATGCGATTGGGGTGTGTAGTCGAACTCCATAGGTAAGGATTTCAAAGAATCTTTCTCCGCTTCCGTGATATACCCGTTTCTGGCCATTTGGGCGAAAACAGTATTGCGGCGGTCTCTAACGAGTTCAGGTCTTCGAAACGGGTCGTAATACGATGAGTTCTTAAGCATTCCTACAAGAACCGCAGATTCTTCAACTTTTAGGTCTCTGGGTTTTTTTCCTCCGAAATAAATACTGGCCGCCGACTGAATGCCATCTGCAGCATAGTTGAAATCGTAGATGTTCATGTACATTGCGATGATCTCCTCTTTGGTATAATTCCTTTCCAGACGTGTGGCAATCACCCATTCTTTGATTTTTTGGGTGCCTGCTTCGTACAAATTTTTGGAACGAACGCCCACAAATAATTGTCTTGCCAATTGTTGAGTAATGGTACTAGCCCCACCTTTTCTTCCAAAATTCGCGAGCGCACGAAGAAAACCTCTAGCGTCAATACCTGAGTGTTCGTAGTAACGCTCATCTTCCGTGGCCACCAAGGCTTGGATTAGATTTTCGGGGAGGTCATCATAATCTACCGGCGTACGATTATCGCCTTGGTAGTACTTTCCTAGCACGACATTGTCAGAAGCGATGACCTGAGTGGCTAAATTGGTTTTTGGATTTTCTAATTGTTCAAAGGTAGGCATCTCGCCTAACGCGCCCCATGAGGCCAGTAGGAAGATGAAAAGCACCCCTCCAAATCCAGCCAAAAAAGTGATCCAAAACCACTTGATGTATTTGGTGATCTTCGTTTTTGGTGCTGCTTTCTTTTTGGTTGCCATAGTCTTAAGATTTGTATTGATCTGGCTGCAAATTATTGCTTAATCATTGCAATCTACGCTTCGTCGCGTAGCTGTAGGCTTTGGTCTAGTATTCGTTGTGCGTTCACCATGATTCTATTCTGAACTTCCTCCTTTTTCAATTCGGAAGCCCACATCGATGATTCCTTTTAAAGGATCTTCAGCCGCTACTTCGCCATTTTTGCGCATCAGGTGGGCAATGCTCACTGTATACATTCCTTCTTCCGGAAAACGCACTCCTTGTTTGTACCACAACTTGCTTTCCTTGACATCGGTGAACCCTTTCCCCAGCCATTCGCCGTTGGCTTTGGCCATTTCGTATTCGATGGTATCCGTTACTGCCTTTCCCTCGGGGAAGTTCATTTCTATCACCAAAAACAAATTACTAAATGAGTAGCTATTGTCGTTGCGCACATTCACGAAAAGATCATAGACTTCTGTCTCTTTGGGTTGCTCAAACTCGAAACTCACCGTGTCTTTTAATCCCCATCCTTGCGAAAGATGTTCGTATTGATCATACACTCCCGTGGCATCACATGCAGTCAGGAAGACTGAGAGCAGTATAAGTTTAGCTATTGGTCGTATTCCCATTGTTGTTATTGCCGCGTGGTTTTTTACGTCGCCCTTGGTTCCTTCTTCCCCGGTTTTTATTCTTCTGGGATGCGCTCTGGGCTTGTGCATCCGCAGTATTGTTAGCTGCCTGCTTTGGCTTCCTTGATTTTCTGCGTTTGTTCTTTCGCTTAGGACGATCAAAGCGCGTTAAGCTATCTTGACCTACAACGTTTTCAAACTCCGCTTTCGTATCTTCCAACAACTCTCCTTCGTATTCCTCCAGGGCAGCAACTGGTTTTCGAGCTTTGTTGAGCTCCATGATTTCTTTCACCTGATCAATGCGCAGTTTGTGCCAGTGCATACCATTCTCTTCGTAAGCGAACCACATGAGCCCTTTGAAAATGTCAATCTTCTGACAATGAGCACGCCCTTTTTCGGTGTAGAGTTTGGTGTCCGTTCGCGGAAACTCGTCCAAGGCATCGAGGTAGGCATCGAGCTCGTAATTCAGACAACATTTGAGCTTTCCACATTGCCCAGCCAATTTTTGTGGATTGAGCGATAATTGCTGATAGCGCGCTGCTGCCGTATTGACAGACCTGAAATCGGTTAACCAGGTAGAGCAACACAATTCACGACCGCAGGAGCCCACCCCACCCAAGCGCGAGGCCTCTTGGCGATAGCCGATCTGGCGCATTTCGATACGAATACCGAAGGCCTTGGCCATGTCTTTAATCAACTGGCGGAAGTCTACACGTTCTTCGGCGGTGTAGTAGAAGGTAGCCTTCGATCCGTCGCCTTGGTACTCCACATCCGAAATCTTCATTTGAAGTTTGAGCAAGATGGCCATCTCGCGGGCCCGTTTTTGGGTTTCCGCTTCTCTATCACGAGATCTCGACCAGATATCAATATCCTTTTGGCTGGCTTTTCGGTAAATCTTTTTGATCTCTTCGGAATCGAGCGCCACTTTTTTGCGCTTCATCTGAACGCGCACCAATTCACCAGTAAGGGTCACGATGCCCACATCATGTCCAGGTGAGGCCTCAGTGGCAACAACATCGCCAATGCTTAAGGTGAGGTTTTCGGTATTTCTATAAAAAGCTTTTCGGCTGTTTTTGAAACGCACCTCAACAATATCGAAAGGTGCTTGGCCACTGGGCAATGACATGTTGGCCAACCAATCAAAAACGGTGAGTTTATTGCATCCATCAGAGCCACAGGTACCATTATTTCTACAGCCTTTGGGTTGGCCGTCTTTTCCTGTAGCACAACTACTACATCCCATATGTTTATATATCGTGGAGCGCTAAAGCGCGGAACTCCGTTAAACTACGTATTGCTAAAGGGTAAATATACGAGTTCTGGAGGCCTTTTTAAAATCAAGGAAGCTCCTTATTCGGATATTTTCTGTCTTTGTTAAATTGGTGATTTTGATCTACTACCGTTTCAAGACTTCTCTAAACTGGTAGAAAAAACGTTGTATCAATCGAAGATCTTCCGTGATAATCTCGGCTTGAGCCCTCATTTCTTGACGAAATTCAATTTTGCGATTGTATGTAGTAATCAAATTGTCTGGCAGGGAGACATCAATAAGGTAGAAGCCTTCACTTTGTATAAGGCAGGACTAATAAATATACATCTCATGAATTGTTAAAAAACTTTATCATATA
>CAWUKP010000049.1:0-11788 GCA_963922975.1 uncultured Spongiivirga sp.
TTAGAATAGCAGAGAAAACCGCCGTATTCGCTTGAGAACCTGAATGCGGTTGCACATTGGCCCATTCGGCGCCAAACAATGCCTTGGCACGTTCGATCGCAATCGTTTCCACCTCGTCTACAATACGACAACCACCGTAATAACGCTTGCCTGGGTATCCTTCGGCGTATTTATTGGTCAGCACGGAACCCGCTGCTTCCATCACTTGATCACTAACAAAATTTTCTGAAGCGATCAGTTCAATACCGTCTAACTGTCGTTCCTTTTCGGCAGCTATCAATTCAAAGATTTGTTCGTCGCGTTGCATGTCTTTTCTAATAAATAGGTGAAACTTCTAGGCTTCCAAAAGTATGAAAATCGAAGGGTTTGGGCGTTCAAAAATTCAGTCAGGATACTAACAACTTTTGAACAACGAAGACGATCTGTTGTGTGCTAATTTCATTCTCTCAGAAAAAGCCACTTCGCCGCAAGAATATTCGCCTTAATTTTTATAATATTGTTATTGAATTTAAAGCCATCTCGATGCCAGCATTTGCTAACGACCCCAACAGAAAATCTTGGATTCCTGTTCCGAAGAAATCGCATTTCCCAATCCAAAATATTCCATTTGGCGTATTTCTAACGCGTGATCATGTGATCACAATTGGTACGCGTATTGGTGACACAGCCATCGATTTGGGGGCTTTGCACCAATTAGGCTATTTTGATGGAGTGCCGCTAACAGACGATATCTTCTTGCAGGATACTTTGAATGATTTCATTGATGATGGTCGCAAAACATGGAGATTGGTCAGAAATCGCATTGCCGAAATTTTTGATGAGAACAATCCTGCCCTGCAAAATCATAAAGAACACAGAGACATCGTGCTGTTTAGCCTGGATGAAATTGAAATGCAATTGCCTGTCTACATCGGTGATTACACTGACTTTTATTCGAGTAAAGAACATGCCACCAATGTGGGCATGATGTTCCGGGATCCTGAAAATGCCTTATTACCCAATTGGCTGCACATGCCAGTCGCCTATCACGGAAGAAGTTCGTCGATTGTACCGTCTGGTATTCCGATACATCGTCCGATGGGGCAATTGATACCTCCGGATGCCAAGGCTCCTGTTTATGGGCCTTCAGAGCGATTGGACTTTGAACTGGAGATGGCCTTTATCACTACCGATGGCAATCAATTTGGTGAGCCGATTCCCGTAGAAGAAGCAGAGGATTATATCTTCGGGTTAGTTCTTTTTAATGATTGGAGCGCCCGCGATATCCAGAAATGGGAATATGTTCCGTTGGGTCCGTTCTTAGGAAAAAACTTCGCTTCTTCCATTTCGCCATGGATCGTAACCTTAGATGCACTAGAGCCTTTTAGAGTTCAAGGACCAAAACCTGAAAAACCGCTCCTTCCCTACCTTAAAACCAAAGGCAAGAAGAGTTTCGATATCAATCTAGAAGTGAGTATCGCTCCCAAGGGTGGTACGGCAAAAACCGTGTGCAAGAGTAACTTTAAGCATATGTACTGGAATATGGCACAGCAATTGGCGCATCATACGGTCAATGGTTGTCTTATCAATTCCGGTGATATGATGGGCAGTGGTACACTTTCGGGCCCTACTCCAGATTCGTACGGTTCCATGTTAGAATTGACCTGGGCGGGCAGCAAACCCTTGAAACTGAGAGATGGTACAGAGCGTAAATTCTTAAACGATCACGATACAGTATCCATTACGGGTTACTGTAAGAATGATGATGTACTGATTGGTTTCGGAGAGGTCAGCACTCAGATCCTACCTCCTTTCAACCACAAAAAATAAGCACTGACAACATTCTGAACCGCTTCCAGAACATTGGCAGTCAATTGCTTGTGAAGTTTTTCTATTTTTGGCATTGTTATTGAAACTTTAGCCCCAAACACTAAAGCTCAGCCCCATGAGAAAACTACTATCCTTGTTGCTGCTAGGAGTCTTTGTATTATCGTGCAGTAGTGTAAAGAAAACTCAAGAAGCCTTAGATTCTGGTAATTACGATCAAGCGATCAATATTGCGCTTGAAAACCTTCGTACCAAAAAAACACGGAAGAACAGACAACCCTATGTGTTGATGTTGGAAGATGCCTATAAGAAGGCCGTGGCTCGTGATTTGAACGACATTAGCTATTGGGAAAAAGATGGCAATCCGAGCAATTTGGAAACCATCTATGAAACCTATGTGCAGCTGAACCGCAGACAAGAGCTCGTACAACCCTTGTTGCCGTTGCCTGTTTTTGATGAAGACCGAAATGCCAAATTTAGATTCGACGACTACAGTGATGCCATCATTGATGCCAAAGATCGACTCTCAGAACATTTGTATACATCCGCGAATAACTTTCTTCAAAATGCTTCGGAAAAAATACATTTTAGAAATGTATATCGCGATTTAGAGTATTTAGACAACATCAATCCGAACTTCAAGGACGTCCGTTCGCTTATGGAAGCTTGCTTAGCAGAAGGAACAGACCACGTTCGTGTATCGCTGATCAACGATTCAGAGCAGATCTTACCACGACGCTTGGAAGAAGACCTTCTGAACTTTAATACCTATGGCATCAACAACCAATGGACGGTATTTCACGGGAACCCTAACCCTGACATGACCTACGATTTTGAAATGGAAATTGCCTTTCGCGATATTCAAGTAACGCCAGAGCAAGTGCGAGAACGCCAGGTGATTCGTGAAAAACAAGTAAAAGACGGATGGGAATACTTGTATAACGAAGACGGCGATCCTGTCAAAGATAGCTTGGGCAACAAAATTAAAGTGGACAAAATGGTAACGGTACGTTGTGAAGTGTATGAGTTCACACAATTCAAAGCATCACAGGTTGCAGGTATCGTGCAATTCAAAGACTTGAACTCGCAGCAAATCATCGATCGTTTCCCCGTGAATAGTGAATTCGTTTTCGAACATATCTATGCGGATTATGATGGCGACCGAAGAGCGCTGGATCAACGATTTGTTGGGCTGATCGATCTTCGAGCGGTCCCTTTTCCAACCGATGAGCAAATGGTGTACGACACTGGGGAAGATTTAAAAACCCGCATCAAACGCATCATTTCGAGAAATCAATTCAGAAACTAACAAAAAGCGCCTTCGGGCGTTTTTTTGTTTTTAAGAGACGAAGGCCTCAATGGCTACGGCTTCAATGGCACTATGCGAAGCGTGATGGACCGATACTCCATCCTTGATGACAAGCAATTGTGGACTCTCGTGCCACACTTGAAATCTCGCTGCCACTTCATTTGAAACATCTCGAAAAGCAATGAGGTCTAAATAATACAAATCCACTGCTTCTGTTGCCAATTCAAATTCAGACTCAAACCGATTGATCACACTTCTGCTGATTCCACATCGGGTGCTGTGTTTAAAAATCACTTGCGGCTTCTCATGCGAACGTTCGGTAATTTCGCCTATTGTCTGCAAATCGCGCAAAGGCTGCCAAGGTAAACTTGGCCCCGTAGTATCAGAAGAAGTTCCAAATAGTTTATCGAATAATCCCATAGCTCATTTTGTTTATCAAAGATACACTTTGAGGGGCTGCTTTGCTAATTCACTTCATTAGCTAACCCTTTCAAGTGCGTCAATATGTCTTGAAAATCAACCATTCAAGCGACATTTTGTCGGTAGAATTAGCTTGGAACACATTTTGAAATCTTTCAAACAACAGCAAATCTTACATATATGAATTTCAATAATTTCACTATAAAATCACAGGAGGCCGTTCAACAAGCACAGCAATTAGCACAGCAGTACGGCCACCAGCAGATTGAGAATGAACACCTTTTCAAAGGCATATTTGCCGTCGATGAAAACGTGCTTCCCTTTCTGCTCAATAAGCTGGATGTGAATATTGCGCTATTACAGCAATTGCTAGACAAAGAATTGGAGAGCTTCTCAAAAGTATCTGGCGGTGACATCATGCTTTCTAGAGAAGCGGGAAAAGCACTGAACGAAGCCAGTATTCAGGCTAAAGAAATGAAGGACGACTTTGTTTCTATAGAGCATTTAATTCTGGGCATTTTCAAATCGAAAAGTAAAATTGCTCAGATGCTCAAAGACCAAGGCGTTACTGAAAAAGACTTGGTGGCAAGTATAGAAACCTTGCGCAAAGGAGATCGGGTCACTTCACAAAGCGCCGAAGAGACCTACAACGCATTAAATAAGTATGCCAAAAATCTCAATCAACTCGCCAGAGAAGGAAAACTCGATCCTGTGATTGGTCGCGATGAAGAGATTCGCCGTATCCTTCAAATCCTATCTCGAAGAACCAAAAACAACCCGATTCTTGTCGGCGAACCCGGCACTGGTAAAACGGCCATTGCTGAGGGATTGGCGCACAGAATCATTGATGGAGATATCCCAGAAAACTTAAAGAGCAAACAAATTTTTGCACTCGATATGGGCGCTCTGATTGCCGGGGCCAAATTCAAAGGTGAGTTTGAGGAAAGGCTTAAAGCGGTGATCAAAGAGGTGACTACCTCTGATGGCGACATTGTTTTGTTTATTGATGAAATTCATACGCTGGTAGGCGCTGGTGGCGGACAAGGGGCTATGGACGCAGCCAACATACTGAAGCCCGCGCTGGCCAGAGGAGAACTTCGGGCGGTGGGGGCAACGACCCTCGATGAATACCAAAAGTATTTTGAAAAAGACAAAGCCCTTGAACGACGTTTCCAGAAAGTAATGGTCGATGAACCGGATATTGAAAGTGCGATTTCCATCCTTCGGGGGATTAAGGAAAAATACGAAACCCACCATAAAGTGCGCATCAAAGACGATGCAATCATTGGCGCTGTGGAATTATCAAATCGTTACATCACCAATCGGTTTCTGCCAGATAAGGCGATTGACCTGATGGATGAAGCGGCTTCCAAACTTCGCATGGAAATGAACTCCAAGCCTGAAGAACTCGACGTATTAGATCGTCGCATTATGCAGCTTGAGATCGAAATTGAGGCCATCAAACGTGAAAAGGATGAAGAAAAGCTTAAAATCCTGCATACAGAGTTGGCCAATATCAAAGAAGAGCGAAACGAAATCTTTGCCAAGTGGGAAAGTGAACGAGGATTGGCAGATAAACTACAAGCCACGAAATCCGCTATTGAAGAGTATAAATTGGAAGCGGAACGTGCAGAGCGTGAAGGGAATTACGGTAAAGTAGCAGAATTGCGCTACGGCAAGATCAAAGAAGCGCAAGAAGACTTGGAAAAACTTCAAGAAGAAATGAAGCAACAACAAGAGCATGCTTTGATTAAGGAAGAGGTCACCTATGAAGACATTGCAGATGTGGTGGCGAAGTGGACCGGTATTCCTGTGACCAAAATGTTGCAATCGGAACGTGAAAAACTGCTGCTGCTCGAAGATGAGCTTGGCAAACGCGTCATCGGACAAAAAGAGGCCATCCGAGCGGTCTCTGACGCTGTGAGACGTTCGCGCGCTGGGCTGCAAGATCAAAAGAAGCCTATCGGCTCCTTCCTTTTCTTAGGAACTACCGGTATTGGTAAAACAGAATTGGCAAAAGCTCTGGCCGAATTCCTTTTTGACGATGAGAGCGCCATGACCCGCATCGATATGAGCGAATATCAAGAGCGCCATGCAGTCAGTAGATTAATCGGAGCACCTCCTGGGTATGTGGGCTATGACGAAGGAGGCCAATTGACAGAATCCGTACGAAGAAAACCGTATTCGGTGGTTTTGTTGGATGAGATAGAGAAAGCCCATCCAGATACCTTCAACATTTTATTGCAGGTGCTAGATGAAGGCAGGCTCACGGATAATAAAGGTCGCCTAGCTGACTTCAGAAATACCATTATCATCATGACGAGTAATATGGGTAGCCATATTATCCAAGAAAGACTGGAGGCGATTAGTGATATGGAAACCGCCATGGAAGCTGCCAAAGTGGACGTACTTGGATTGCTACGCCAAAGTATTCGACCTGAATTTCTGAACAGAATTGACGATATTGTCATGTTCAGTCCGTTAACAAAGGGTAATATTGAGGAGATCGTAAGGTTGCAACTGAAAAATGTGAGCGCTATGCTCGCACAACAAAACATCACCATTGATGCCACAGAGCAGGCTATTGCTTTCTTGGCAGAAAAAGGCTTTGACCCTCAGTATGGTGCGCGACCGGTGAAACGCGTCATTCAACGCGAAGTATTGAACGAACTTTCTAAGGAAATTTTAAAAGGTACTGTGAAGACAGAAAGTGTAATTCTACTAGATAGTTTTGAAGACAGTTTGGTTTTCAGAAATCAGGATACAGTTGATGTCTAAATTATGTATGAGCAGAAAAATGTCGTTTTGATCTCCGTACTGCAGAATGTCTCTAAAGTTGATTGAGTTTTGGTTGGTATGAGCGTTCCTGTAGTTTTCGAAACGACAGAAAGTGGCCTCCGGGCCACTTTTTTTTTGCGTTCAGGGGTAACAAAAGTTTTAGGATGTTGATATACAGATGTAAACCATTAAAACAACATCATGAAAACTGTTATCACATTATTCGCCGCCCTACTTATTTCAAGCTTTACCTACGCACAACAAACGAAGAGTCACGAAGCAACCCACGTGGTTCAGCAAAAGACACCCAGAGAAAAAGGAAGTGGACAGGCCACTGGCAAACGTCAGCACAAGCCTTTTTCAACTCAAGCACCAAGAGATGCTGCTTCTGGAAGAGCTACTGGTAAAAGGCAACACAAGCCATTTACAGTTAAGAAACCGAAGGACAACACCTCTGGTAAGTCAACAGGAAGAAGACAACACGGAAGCGTGTTGCAAAACAATGATCCTGTGGTCCGTAAAAAGCCAGGACGCGCCAAGTACGGTGATATTACCTTGAAAAAAGGCGCACATGCCAACTCAAATTCACCTCATCAGAATACCAGTAGAAGAAAGAAGAAAAGAAGTGGAACGAATTACAATTCTTCACGAAGCAATAATTAAACGAGTATTGAAATAGCAACAATGGCGGCCATAGGTCGCCTTTTGTTTTTGATACCATCTGCCAAAACTTTGCTACTTTTAAGATATGTTAAGATTCAGGCACGCACGTTTAGAAGATGTTGAAATCATTGTGGCTATGCTCGCGGATGACGAATTGGGCAAGACTCGTGAAGACTACCGTATCCCTTTGCCTGAGGCCTACGTACGTGCTTTTGAAAACATTCAATCCGATCCGAATCAAGAACTGATGGTGGTCTTGAATGAAGACAAAGAAATCGTAGGTACCTTGCAGCTGTCATTTCTACAGTATTTAACCTATCAGGGTGGTATTCGCGCACAGGTGGAAGCCGTGCGCATTCGTAAGGATCAACGTGGGCGTGGTACCGGCAAAAAAATGTTGCAGTGGGCTATTGATCAGGCTCGAAAACGAAAGGCGCATGTCATTCAGCTCACCACAGACAAAAAGCGTCCGGAAGCGCTACATTTTTACGAGGGACTCGGTTTCAAGGCAAGTCATGAAGGCATGAAACTACATCTTTTGAACACCTAGTTTTGATAAGAAGTGATCCAAATAGCGCAACCCTTTACTAACATTGCCATCTAATCAGAAACAAACTTTCATGAAAAGGCTGCTTCTTGCTTTGCTATTCCTTGCTAGTATTACTAGTTGTAGCGATGACGACAACTTAAATCCAGGACGAGAGTCTTTTAATCTTTGGGTGGATTCCGATATTGAATTCATATCCAATGAATTCGGAACCAATTATAGCATCGAAACGGGTACGCATATTGTATTCCAGTACGTCAATGTGCGACCCGAAGATCCAGATATTTCAGACGATGAGATCAGTGATGTGGTATTCTTCCAAATTGATTCAAGTTTAGAAGAGTTCACTTATACCGATCAAGAATTGGAACCTATCTTAACACATTACTTTCAAGGTTGTTTTTGTCAATTGGAAGTCACACCTATTGTTACAGGTACGGTCAGCGGTGAAAAAGTGAATGATTCCCTCTGGAATGCAAGCATTGATGTAGAATTTGTGCGAGGAGAACGTACCGTGCAGATTCGAAAGGGCGGTGCATTTAGACCACTTCAACGGTAAAACTTGGTCGCGTCATTTATACCTGCCAAATCAAATTCACGACTTTTTTGTGCTTTTATGAGCGATGGCGTCAGTAGTAAGTCCTAGATTTGAATAGAGCACTTTGTACGAAAAGTGTATTCAAAATTTGTACCGTTCAGTATTTTTTCTATCTTTAACTACTGAAAAGCTACAATAAGCATGTTAACCAAAGCCCAAAAGACCACACAATACATCATCCAAACCGCTGCTCCTATCTTCAATCAGCATGGATATGCGGCTACGAGTCTGAGTGATTTGACGAAAGCTACTGGTTTGACGAAAGGTGCTATCTATGGCAACTTTGAGAATAAGGAAGACCTGGCAATGGCAGCGTTGAAGTACAACATCAAAAAAATGTTGACGCGGATCGAAGCACACATGGCTCAAGGCGAAACCGCGATTGAGAAATTGTTACTGCTGGCCGATTTCTACAGAAATTACTACGATTTTAGCCACGAATTAGGGGGCTGCCCAATCATCAATGTGGGTGTAGATGCCAATCATCAGAACGAGGCTTTTTTGGAAAAAGTGCAGCATGTTATTAGACTCATCGAAAGGGATTTGACCCATATCATTGAACAGGGCAAAGACGCAGGTGAGATCAAAAAGACGATTGTGGCTAGTACCTATGCCAAGCGCTTCTACTCCTTGATTCAAGGAGGCGTCTTTATGTCGCATACGCTAAAAGACAACAGCTACGTGGTGGATGCAGCTAACGTAATCAGTGACGTGGTGAACCACCAATTCAAAATCTAAATTTTTTTATTATAAAATATACCAATCAGTACAATATGAATTCTTTTACAACCTCGCTCCCGAAAATTGTAGAAAGCCAAGCCACAGTTCGCTTTCAGCATTGTGACCCATTCAATCATTTGAATAATGGTCGCTATTTGGATTATTTCATGAACCATCGTGAAGACATGCTCATTCAACACTACGGACTTAATATCTACACCCTTGCGGCTAAAGAAGGCAAAAGTTGGGTTTCAACCTCCAACCAAATTGCCTACCTCCGACCAGCACTGCTCATGGAGGATGTACACATCGAATCACAACTACTGGATTACAACAACAGCGAACTCCTCGTGGAAATGCGCATGTACGATACATCCAAAAGTCATATGAAGTCGTTGGCGTGGTGCCGCTTTACGCATATCAACCTGCAAACCCAAAGGCGACAAGAGCACTCCAAGGAGATGTTGGAACTCTTTGAACAAATTGCGCTTCCTGGAGCATCTTCCGTTTTTGAAGAACGTCTTCACTCTTTAAAAACATTGAAAGTTTAGTGTTTTCTCGCACTAAATTAGGGTTGGGTCAAGTTGAAAGTAGCCTAGCTATCGGCTTGGCCCTTTTTATGGAATATTGTGTACCTTTTCCTCAAAATATACCATGAAACACTTTTTTCTATTACTGCTATGTGCATTCAACCTCCTTGTTTTTGCGCAACAAGAAGAGACCAGTACCTATTATTTGATTCGCCACGCCGAAAAGGATCGCACGGATGCCACCAATAAGGATCCTGTACTAACGACGGCTGGAGAAGCGCGAGCTGTCCGCTGGGCTCAGGTATTTAAAGAAGTGCCGTTGGAGGCGGTGTACTCTACTTCTTATCAAAGAACGCTTCAAACCGCACAACCTACGGCTCAGCTCAAGGAGTTAGAAATTTTAACTTACGACCCTCGAAATCTGGATTTAGACGAGTTTTATTCCGACACCGCAGGGCAACACGTGCTTATTGTGGGGCATAGCAATACCACACCCCAATTGGCCAATAAATTGCTAGGTGAAAAGCAATACGAACAGATCGCCGACAATAACAATGGAAATCTTTACATCATTACGGTCACAAACAAAAAGGCATCTGGAGTGCTTCTGCATATTGAATAGCACTTTGTCGATAATTCGAAGCACTTTATCTATCAATTGAACACTTACATCGGACTTACCGTTACATTTAAGCAATCAGTAACCCAAACCTAAAATGTCGAAAGCACTAATCTTTTGTCTGCTTTTGGTCTCTTGTTATATGTCCTCTGCTCAGAAGCAAAACGAGCGCACTAGTTTCTTTATTGAACAGGAACAGGATGTAGGTACGCAACAGAAAGTGGCCGTCACCGTCAAAAACACAAATGCTCTTAATTATTCCTTTGACACCTTATTGCAGTTGAAGGCTCTAGCGGGTTATGACGCCGATCAGGGAAAACAGAGTTTGTATATCACAGGAATCGAAATTAATGACAATAATCATGGAGCGCGGAAAATCAAGCTCTCAGGAACTTTGAAATTAGAATGTTGTTTTGGAGTGATTGCCAGAGTTGATCTACTCGATGCACGCGGCAAAGTCTTGGGAAGTTCAAATACAGACGATAAAGGTCACTTCACCCTCATTGCCGAGGATGGCACCTTTTTGACAGAGTCCAGAAAAGAACTGGCGCTAGCCTTCGATAAAATCTCTGTTTTTGACATCACGGGCAAGAAACATTTGTACCGCATTCGCAAACTGCTCTAGCAGGTCTCACAAACATCCACCGAAATATTCTGGAGATCAATTGTAGACAGCAACTCTAATTGATCTGCTTCGTAAAGACTATCCAATTCAAGAATCGAAACATCTTTTGCGGTAGGCTTGTAGTTTTTGTAATCCACAAAGCGAACGCCATTTGTAAAACGTTCATTATACGCCACCCTAAAACGCATCCCTCCACCATTGGTGTGGTATTCATAGGCGAGATAATCGACCTTGAAATTCTCCTTGTCGATCCAGTATAAAAACACATCGTCAAAGTCTGTTCCACCTCCTTGCTCACTGAACGTGATTTGCACAAGGTAGTAGTTTCGCCCTTCCACCGTGCGTTCTCCGAGCAATTCTTTATTCACTGCCGCATCGTTCAGTCCGTAGGGTAAATACGCAAAATAATGCACGGAATTGACCGATTCACCAAAACGACTAGCTAAAGAATCAGCTACTTTCACGGGCTGTGCGTCTACAAAGCGCATGAATCCCTGATTTGAAAGTTGATCACATACCGCCTGAGTACTATCCACCGTAAATCGATCTAATACATATGCCCCGCCGTAGCGCGTTGCCGAGTAATGCTTCCCACGGAAATCAAAACTAGCAGTAGCATTGTCCAATAAATACCCTCCAGAGGCTTCAATAGACTTATCAACCACTTTTTGCGCCGTTAGCGAATTCGTTTGCTCTTTGCAGGAAACGAGTGCCATGAGCACGGCAAAAATGAAACATTTTTTCATTAGGTTGTTGTATTTATACAAATGTACGATAAGCCAGCGCAATCAAACTCAAAGTTTTCATAAAACAAAATGCGTTACTTTTGCAACCCGATGCAGCAAAACATCAACATAAAGAACCGAAAGGCACGTTTCAACTACGAACTATTGGATACGTACACCGCAGGAATTGTACTGGGTGGAACGGAGATCAAATCCATTCGTCAGGGGAAGGCGTCTATTGGTGAAAGTTTTTGTCAGTTCAATGAGGCTGGAGAGCTTTTTATAGTGAACATGCACATCGACGAGTATTCCCACGGCACCCACTTCAATCATAAGCCCAGAGCAGAACGCAAGCTCCTGTTGAATAAAAAAGAACTCAAAAAACTACAAAAGGAAGTTCAGAACACAGGATTGACCATTGTTCCGCTGCGTTTGTTTATCAACGACC
>CAWUKP010000050.1:0-11684 GCA_963922975.1 uncultured Spongiivirga sp.
GGCTACAGTAACGCCCAATTTGGGGATTGATACCAGTATCTATCAAGTTACCTACCATACCGACCCCGCTAGAGATGCCCCAAGTCAGATTGCAGACCCAGCGAATTTCAATGATCAACCATCGCAAATCGTTTATATCAATGTAACCAACCCGAATGATCCAGGTTGTTTCGACAGCACCGCCGAGGTATCTTTAGTGGTCGTACCCAGTCCGGAGGTGGATGTGGACGACAATTACCTCATCTGCAACAATGATATGAACCCAAGAACCGTATTGATCGATCCAGGCACCTATGATGATTACGAGTGGATTAATAGCGATACTGATGAGGTGGTAAGTACGGAACAAATTTTTGTGGGTGATACCGGCGGAAATTATATTGTCAGAGTTTTTAATCAGTCTAATGGTATTAGTTGTTCGGCAGAGGATACCTTTACCATCATCACGGCAAATACGCCAATTTTTGACGATCCGCCATTTACGATTGACAATGAGGGTCGTCTCATCATCAATTTGGTGCTGGATACTTCTGACTTGTCTTCGTTGGGTGACTTTGAATTCGCCTTAGACGATCCAAATGGTCCTTTTCAAGCTAGCAATATCTTTTTCGATGTTAGTACTGGGGAACATACGGTGTACGTGCGTAACATTCACGGAATCTGTAGTACAGTCTCGATCCTAATCGATTATTTCTTCATCAAAATCCCCAAATTTTTCACCCCCAATGGCGACAGTTTTCACGAGTTTTGGCGAGTTGAAGGGCTGGAAGCTCCCGAATACGCCAATACTGGTATTTTTATCTTTGATCGCTTTGGAAAGTTACTGAAGCAACTAGATCCACAGGGAAGAGGTTGGGACGGCATGTTCAATAATAAACCCATGCCCTCCACTGATTATTGGTATCGCGTAACCCTTGAAGATGGGCGGGAATTTCGGGGTCATTTCACCTTAAAACGCTGATAGAAGTTGTATTTTTAAGGTTCGATTAGAAGAACATTCCTTTTATGAAATTCAAGCTTGTTTCTGATTTCCAACCCACTGGTGATCAGCCCGAAGCCATTCGTCAATTGAGTACTGGCATTGAATCTGACGAACGCTACCAAACCTTATTAGGTGTAACTGGCTCTGGAAAAACCTTTACCGTGGCCAATGTTGTGAAAGAAGTACAAAGACCAACCTTAGTATTGGCCCATAACAAGACCTTGGCGGCGCAATTGTATTCTGAATTCAAACAGTTTTTCCCAGAAAATGCCATTGAATACTTTGTATCGTACTACGATTACTATCAACCCGAAGCGTACATTCCGGTGACAGGCACCTACATTGAAAAAGACTTAAGCATCAATGAAGACATTGAAAAGTTGCGATTGAGCACCACGTCCTCCTTACTTTCAGGGCGAAGAGATGTATTGGTAGTCGCTTCTGTTTCGTGTTTGTACGGAATTGGAAATCCGATGGAGTTTAAACGTAACGTCATCAGCATTGAACGCGATCAAATCATTTCCCGAACCAAGTTCTTGCATCAACTGGTACAATCGCTCTACGCAAGAACGACTGCCGAATTTAAAAACGGAAATTTCAGAGTAAAAGGCGACGTGGTGGACGTTTTTCCAGGTTATGCGGACATTGCCTACCGAATTCACTTTTTCGGCGACGAGATTGAGGAGATCGAATCTTTTGATCCGACAACCCAAGCTGTTTTGGAGAAGTACGACAAACTCAACATCTATCCAGCTAATATCTTTGTGACTTCACCAGATCGCTTGCAGGAAGCGATTTACAATATTCAGGATGACCTTGTCAAGCAGATCGACTATTTTCGAGAGATTGGGAAACCTTTAGAAGCCAAACGTTTGGAGGAGCGCACCAATTTTGATTTGGAAATGATTCGTGAGCTAGGCTATTGCTCTGGTATTGAAAATTATTCTCGTTATTTGGATGGTCGCGCTCCTGGCACACGCCCTTTCTGCCTACTCGACTATTTTCCTGATGACTATTTGATGGTGGTGGATGAAAGTCATGTGACTATTTCACAAGTGCATGCCATGTATGGCGGCGATCGAAGTAGGAAAGAAAACTTGGTGGATTACGGTTTCCGATTGCCTGCAGCGATGGACAATCGTCCGTTGAAGTTCGAAGAATTTGAAGCGCTTCAAAATCAAGTGATCTATGTAAGTGCCACCCCTGCAGACTATGAAATGCAAAAATCAGGCGGCGTATATGTGGAACAGGTCATTCGTCCAACAGGGTTGCTCGACCCTGAAATTGAAGTAAAACCTAGCGCCAATCAAATTGATGATTTGGTAGAAGAAATCCAACAACGGGTAGAACGCGATGAGCGCACTTTGGTAACCACGCTGACCAAGCGCATGGCGGAAGAGTTGACCAAATACTTGACGCGTATTCAAATTCGTTGTCGCTATATTCACAGCGATGTAGATACCTTAGAACGCGTCGAAATCATGCAAGATTTACGAAAAGGACTCTTCGATGTGCTGGTAGGCGTAAATTTACTTCGAGAAGGACTTGACTTACCGGAAGTTTCGCTGGTGGCTATTCTAGATGCCGACAAAGAAGGCTTTTTACGAAGCAATAGATCTTTGACCCAAACGGTGGGTCGCGCTGCGCGAAACGTCAATGGTAAAGCAATCATGTATGCCGATAAAATTACAGACAGCATGCAGAAGACTATTGACGAGACCAATTACAGACGTACCAAACAAGCCGATTACAATGCGGAACATGGCATCGTTCCGAAGGCGTTGAAAAAGTCGATTGAGAATCCGTTGGCCAAAGGCCCTATTTCCATTGATTACGAACAGCAGCGTGAAATCGATAAAGCTGCGGAAGAAGCCATCGAATACTTGACAAAACCTCAGTTGGAGAAGCGCATTCGAGAGAAGCGCAAAGACATGGAAAAAGCGGCCAAGGAACTGGATTTTATGCAAGCCGCCAAGTTAAGAGACGAGATCAAAGTGATGCAAGATCAACTGCAGGAATAAACACCCATGCGGCTGATTCTCTTAACTTAAAAGCACTACAACTTCTTCAACTCTAGTTTTTCCGCCATATAGTCGCAGAAATCCTTCATCGTAGCCGTCATCTTCTCATCGTTGGTAGCTCGATAAAACGTATCTGCCATGGTCACCAGTGTTTGATGAAAGAACTTTTTCATTTCATCCACGGGCATTTCTTTTGTCCAAAGATCGATTCGAAGTGTTTCCTGTTGCTCACTATCCCAAACCGATAAGAACATGGCCTTCGCTTCTTCATCAGAAATCCCGCCATCTTGCGCACTCCAGGTTAATTTTTCTGGAACACGATTCTCGTCCATTTCAACTTTCAAGGTAATCTCTGAAGTATGCGCTGCCATTACTTTTTTGGTTTGTATTTCGACTGATTAAAAATGGTTTCGGCGTCGAGCGCCAAAAGAGTAGGCAAAGATACGTCCTTATTTGCACTAAACGAACGCACAATTTGCCAACCAACCCACTGCCCAATACGTCCCGGGCTTTCTTGATCAAACTCTAGATAGAACTTAGAAAACGGAGCGATTTCGATGAAGCGTTGGTTCAATTTGCTATCGGTGTCGTAGAGCAGTTCATTTTCAACAAAATACTTCCAAATATTGGCTTCATTATTTTCCGCCCAGGTGAGTTCTTCCGCTGAAAAACCAATCTTGAAATGATCGTCGACAGTAGGAAGCATAAGATCTTTTGCATAGTGCAACTTTCCATAATAGATCATCTTGGCGAGCAGCGTTCGACTTCTAGGCTGCGAAATCTTTGGAAACACCATCGCATCGGATACATCTGCAGGTAGCAATGCTTTGTCCATCCGCGCACGCTGATATTGTGAAATACCTTCGTACATCGGATGATTTTCACCCAAATAGGTGTCTAAAGAAATTAAGAGCAAGCTGTCGGCATTGATAACCTTGTTTTCGTAGTCGACATCCGACATCAAAGTAACCACCTTTGGGAGTTCTTTTTTCGGAAAATAATAGGAATAATGCTTAAATAAATCCGTCAATGCATCTTCTTGCTGTTGAAAGTCTTTGAAGCTGCTATTCACCTCTTGAAACAAGGCCTGCTGCAGCGAATCTTGAATTCGATGTGCCCACACAGAATCTGCAAATTGCTCTGGAAAGAAGTATGGGTACTTTTGCTTCAATTGAGGCAATTCGGCTGTAGTGGCGCGATAAAACTGCTGTTCAAAGCGATCGATGTCGAGGTTCACAGTGATATTCTGAATTTCAGCTTCCACTTTATCAGTTTCTTCGCAACTCGAAAAAACAAATACGAAAATACCAAGTGCAAAAAGCTGTCGAACACTAGTGGGAATGCAAGTCTTCAATCTTTTGAGTTTTTTTTGATTCAACTATCCCTTATTTTTGTTTCAAAAGTAGGCTTTGTCTATTGTAAAACCAACGCTATGAATACAGAAAAAGTTGTGGAGCACATTGTAGAATGGTTAAAATCATATGCCTTAGATGCAAAGATGAAAGGCTTTGTAGTGGGAGTATCTGGTGGAATTGATTCTGCGGTTACCTCCACCCTGTGCGCCAGAACGGGTCTCCCCACCTTGTGTTTGGAAATGCCCATTCATCAGGCGGCCACGCAAGTGAGTCGCGCTTGGGACCATATCATATGGCTTCAAGAACATTACCCCAATGTGAGCGTTACCCAAGTAAATTTGACACCTGTATTTGACAGTCTGGTCGATGCCTTCCCAAAAGTGGAAGATGAAGAAGAACGCTTTATGTCGCTCGCAAACACCCGTGCACGCTTGCGCATGACCAGTTTGTATTACTTTGCAGCACTTCACAAATACCTTGTGGCTGGTACTGGCAATAAGGTGGAAGACTTTGGAGTAGGCTTTTACACCAAATATGGAGACGGGGGTGTTGACCTGAGTCCTATTGCTGACTTGAACAAAACCGAAGTGTACGCTCTAGGAGCACAATTAGGGGTCAACAAAGCCATCATGGAAGCAGCACCGACAGACGGACTTTGGGGCGACGATCGTACCGATGAGGATCAGATAGGTGCCAGTTACCCAGAATTAGAGTGGGCCATGGAAATGGACGCTCAAGGAAAAGGTGCAAACGACTTCAGTGGTAGACAACGCGAAGTCTTTGAAATTTACAAAAGATTCAATACCGCCAACAAGCATAAAATGGTGCCGATTCCAGTGTGTACCATACCTGACGAATTTCGTTCATAGGTCAAAAAAATTCGGCCAATGGTGGGTACACGATGAATTTTCCGTAATTCATCTTCGTTTTTTTGACTACCTTTAGGCATCAAAAATCCCCGCACCTCAGCAGTTCCCCTAACAATTACTGAAGTGCAATAAACAAACCAATCATTATGATCAATGTACTCGTAGCGGACAGCCATCCTATCGTGCAGAAAGGATTGCAGTCTTTATTCAAATCCTCTTCTAACATAAGCCTTTTGGGCTTTGTTGCTTCGACAGAAGAATTATTTGATGTCGTTGGTAAACAGTCTGTTGATATCGTTCTTATGGAAATGGATATCCCTTCCGTAAACGGTGTTACCGCCCTAAGAAGACTGAAAAAAGAACATCCAGACGTCAAGGTCGTTATGTTTAGTGGCCAGTCAGAAGATGTTTATGCCATTAGCACCTTAAAAGCTGGTGCGTCTGGCTATCTTTCGAAAACAGTTCCCGTAGAAATGATCGAAGAAGCTCTTCAAAAAGTTGGAAGTGGAGGTATTTTCATTAGCAATGACCTTGCGCAACGCCTGGCCTTTGACGAAAGTACCAACAAACCTCGTCGCCTTTTCAGACGCTTATCTACTCGCGAAGTAGAAGTATTAAAACTGTTGGCGGCAGGCCGAAGAAACAAACACATCGCAGAAGAGCTAGACCTGAACGAGAAAACGGTAAGTACCTATAAGGCACGCTTAATGCGCAAATTGAATGTAGACAATATGGTGGACCTATTGCAACAAGCCAAAGCCTTGGAGCTTTACTAATTGACCACCCTACGCAATTTTTGCGATAGTAATCTTCTCAAACGGTAGTAATCACTAATTTCATTTAGAATATCGTGATTGCTATCGTTTTTATTTTCCACTGTTTTTTGTTGTAGCGAAGTTACTTTCTGCTGAATAAGGTGACACCGAAGGTTCAAAATGGTATCGCTTACTTGTTGAGCCACTTCAATGGCTTTCCCTTTTGGATAAATGTTCTTGCGTTCCCAATCGTGCAGGTCATGAATTTCTTCACTCATCAACATATTCGTTACCTGCTCAGAAGCGGATGGTTCTAACTGATGGATCAATCCATCGATGTCAATTTTTCCCTGTTCATGATATTGAGCCACCAACAAATTAAAGAGGCTCTGAAACTCTTGATTGGCAAAAACGATTTCATCTTGTTGCAGGTCTAGATACATTTTCTCAAAGACCTTCACTGAAATACTTTCGGGCTCTAGGATCAATTCGCCCTCCTCGTTCTCTTTGAGCAAAAGGTCTTCAAAGTCTTCCTCACGCCCACCATATAGCAATAAACTTTTAATCAGATTGTATTCCAGTACACTTAAACGATCGACGCGCTCCACCTTTTGCTCTACTTCAGGGCGGATTACTTCAAAGGCTTGTTGTTGCTGTTTGAATCGTTTGTTTGCATCGCGAAGTTCCTTCTTACTGAGCTGTGCTAGGGTACTGAACAAGACTTGCTCGGAAATGCCCATGATCTTCGAACACTCTTGAATATATACCTCCCGCTGTATCGTATTCGGAATTTTATTGATACTGGCCACAATATCGTTGATCACTTCCGCACGTTTAATGGGGTCATTTTCGGCTTCCTTGATCAGCATGGATGCTTTGAACTGGATAAAATCTTTAGCGTTTTCTTCCAAATACAACACCAAATCTTCGTACGCATTGTTCTTGGCAAAACTATCAGGATCTTCTCCTTCTGGAAACGTGCAAACCTTCACATTCATTCCTTCTGCGAGGATGAGATCAATGCCTCGCAAAGAGGCGCGCAAGCCTGCGGCGTCGCCATCAAATAGTACTGTAATATTCTTGGTAAGGCGATTGATCAGTCGAATCTGCTCTGGAGTGAGGGCCGTTCCACTTGAGGAAACCACATTTTGAATACCGCGCTGGTAGAATTGTATCACATCCGTATACCCTTCCACCAAATAGCAATTATCTTCCTTCGCGATGGCTTGCTTGGCAAAGTAGATTCCGTAAAGCACCTTGCTTTTGTGATAGATATCACTCTCTGGGGAATTCAGGTACTTCGCGGCCTTTTTCTCATTCGAAAGAATTCGTCCTCCAAAACCCAATACGCGACCCGACATGCTGTGAATAGGAAACATCACCCGACCTTTAAATCGGTCGAATTGCTTTGTTTCCTTAACTATGGTCAGTCCTGTCTTCTCTAAAAATTCAAGCTGATAACCATCTTCCAATGCTTTTTTAGTAAAGGCGTCCCATTCATCGAAAGAATAGCCCAATCCAAATTTTGTAATGGTATCGTCTGTAAATCCACGTTCTTTGAAATAGGAAAGTCCAATAGCCTTGCCTTTGTTGGAATTCCACAAATTCTCTTGAAACTCTTTTTGAGCGTATTCAGAAACCAAAAACATACTTTCCCGCTCGCTGGCCTGTTGTTTCTCCTCGTCGGTGCGCTCGGTCTCCTCGATTTCAATACCGTATTTTTTAGCCAGATAGCGAATGGCCTCGGGATAGGTGAAATGTTCGTGTTCCATGATGAAAGCCACCGCGTTTCCACCTTTTCCGCTGGAAAAATCCTTCCAAATCTGTTTCACTGGTGAAACCATAAATGAAGGGGTTCTTTCATCTGTAAAGGGACTCAAGCCTTTGAAGTTGGAGCCAGATTTTTTCAGTTGTACGAAATCACCAATGACCTCTTCCACTCGGATGGCCTCAAAAACTTTGTCTATGGTCGCTTTGCTGATCATTTTGCTGCCTAAATATAAGCATCTGAGGCTTATTTTTTGCGGTCAATTACGTAGTCGACCATCAACTGCAAGGACTGCTTTTGGGGGGAGTCTGGATAGTTTTCAATCAAGGCAAGCGCTTCCAGTTTAAATTGATGCATCTTTTGCTCGGCATACGTCAAACCGCCATGGTCCTTGACGTATTGAATGACTTTCTTTACCCTAGTTTTATCGCGATTGTGATTCTTAATGGAGTTGATTAACCATTTGCGTTCGTCTTTGGGCGCTTGGTTAAGGGCATAAATTAAGGGAAGTGTCATTTTTTGTTCCTTGATATCAATGCCTGTAGGCTTTCCGATACGCTCTTCGCCATAATCAAACAGATCGTCTTTAATCTGAAAAGCCATTCCTATCAACTCGCCAAACCGCCTCATTTTGTGAACTTCTTCTGAGTTGGGTGCCACAGAAGCAGCTCCTAACGCGCAGCAAGCAGCAATTAAGGTGGCTGTCTTTTGTCGAATGATTTCGTAATACACCTCTTCGGTGATATCGAGGAGTCGTGCTTTTTCAATCTGTAGCAACTCGCCCTCACTCATTTCGCGAACCGCTACAGAAATAATCTTTAGAAGGTCAAAGTCTTCATGATCTATGCACAGCAGCATGCCTTTCGATAATAGAAAATCGCCCACCAGCACCGCAATTTTGTTCTTCCACAGGGCGTTGATGCTAAAGAATCCTCTTCGGCGGTAGCTGTCATCTACTACATCGTCGTGTACCAAAGAAGCGGTGTGAATCAACTCGATCACAGAAGCCCCGCGATAGGTACGGTCGTTAACGGTTCCGCCAGAAACAATCTTCGCTACCAGAAAAACAAACATGGGCCGCATTTGCTTGCCCTTGCGATTTACAATGTAGTGCGTAATTCGATTGAGCAATGCTACTTTGGTAGACATCGATTCGTAAAATCGATCTTCGAAGCTCTCCATCTCAAGAAGGATGGGTTCTTTGATTTGCTCAACAATCTTCATTGCTGCCAAAGATACTACTTAGTCGACGAACACTTACAAGACGTAATTGCATTTTATTTAGTACCTTGCTGTCACCAATAACCAAGTTTGCTCAGACATGAATGCAATTGCAAAAATTTCAGCAATTGCCCTATGTCTTACTTCTATTCACCTACTGCACGCTCAAGAAATTGAGGCTTCTGTTGATGATGCCCTTGTATCTTCCTATATTCAGGAAGAAACCATATCAGAGGCAGATTTCAATGTATATCCTAATCCTGCCAACGAAGTTTTGCAACTACACTCCAAAGAAGAATTGGAAATGGTAACGGTTGTGAATGAACAGGGGGTAAAAATTATGCAGTTGCGCGCTTCAGAATTCTACAGAAACCGAATGGATATCAGTAAGTTGCCAGAAGGATTTTACAAGGTGTCGCTCTACTCGAAAAACGCCTCTAAGGACTTTACGATTATCAAAATCTAGACTTTCTTATTGGCCAATTGACCACAGGCAGCGTCAATATCTTTTCCTCGGGATCGACGGATGGTTACAGTAATTCTATTGGCTTCTAAGGTTTCCTGATACAGATCAATCGCTGAAGTATCTGCTTGTTGGAAGTGTTCATCGCCAATAGGATTGTATTCGATTAAGTTTACCTTTGAAGGGGCAAATCGACAAAATTTAACCAGCGCTTCTACATCTTTTTGGGTGTCATTAATGCCTTTCCAAACTACATATTCGTAGGTAATACGGCTTTTAGTCTTCGTATACCAATACTCGAGTGCGGCACGCAACTCGGCTAATGGAAAATGTTCATTAAACGGCATGATGGAGGTACGCACCTCATCGATTGCCGAATGTAAGGAAACTGCCAGATTGAAGCGCACTTCATCATCTGCCATTTTTTTGATCATCTTAGGAACGCCAGACGTAGATACCGTGATCCTTTTGGGTGACATCCCCAATCCCTCATCAGAGGTGATCTTATCGATGGCTTTCAGTACATTATTGTAATTCATTAAAGGCTCTCCCATACCCATAAAAACGATATTGGATAACGGGCGATTGTGGTAGAGTTTACTTTGTCTGTCGATGGCTACCACCTGATCGTAGATTTCGTCTGGATGCAGGTTGCGCATGCGTTTTAGGCGGGCGGTGGCGCAGAATTTACAATCTAGGCTACACCCTACTTGACTGGACACACAGGCTGTGGTGCGTGTGGGCGTCGGAATAAGTACAGACTCAACCACCAAACCGTCGTGTAGCTTGATAGCATTTTTGATGGTACCATCGTTGCTGCGTTGCATGGCGTCTACCTCAATATGGTTGATGGTGAAATTAGACTCAAGTGCAGCTCGTGTTTCTTTGGAAATGTTGGTCATTTCCTCAAAACTATGTGCTCCTTTTTTCCAGAGCCATTCGTAGACTTGATTGCCACGAAAGGCCTTGTCGCCTTCCGCAACAAAGAAGTCGCGTAATTGCTCTTTGGTCAACGCCCGAATGTCTTTTTTAGTCGCCTGCATTTCGCTGCAAAGATAGCCAATTGTGGTTGCTTGCGTTTCCTTCTCTTGACTTCAAAAAAAAATCCCATCCGAAGATGGGATCTATGCTCATATTCCGTTGGCTAGATGATCAACATCGCATCCCCATAGGAATAGAACTTATATTTTTCCTTGACAGCTTCTTCATAGGCTTCGAATACAAAATCATGTCCTGCAAAAGCGGAAATCATCATCAACAAGGTCGATTTTGGCGTGTGAAAGTTAGTCACCATAGAATCTGCAATGCTGAACTCGTAAGGAGGAAAGATGAATTTATTGGTCCACCCTTCATAAGGATTCAGCATATGATCTGAAGAGACCGAACTCTCGAGCGCACGCATTACAGTAGTACCGACAGCGCAAACCCGCTTTCGGTTCCTAATGGCGTTATTGACCGTTTGCACGGCTTTTTCGTCGATGATGAGCTGCTCTGAGTCCATTTTATGTTTAGACAAGTCCTCAACTTCCACAGGATTGAACGTTCCTAGTCCAACGTGCAAGGTTACTTCTGCACGTTGTACGCCTTTGATCTCTAATCTTTTCAGCAAGTGCTTTGAAAAGTGAAGTCCCGCCGTAGGTGCAGCAACAGCACCTTCGTGCTTAGCATAAATAGTTTGATAGCGATCCTCGTCTTCGGGCTCTACATCGCGTTTGATGTACTTAGGAAGGGGGGTTTGCCCAAGTTCTTTCAGTTTTCTTCTGAACTCTTCATAGGAACCGTCGTAGAGAAAACGAAGGGTTCGTCCGCGTGAGGTCGTATTATCAATTACCTCAGCTACTAGGCTTTCGTCTTCTCCGAAGTACAATTTATTTCCGATTCGGATTTTTCTAGCAGGATCTACTAACACATCCCACAAACGCTGCTCTGCACTTAATTCGCGTAAAAGGAACACTTCGATACGTGCTCCGGTCTTTTCTTTATTCCCAAAGAGTCGGGCAGGAAATACCTTGGTATTGTTCAATACCATAACATCCCCTTCGTCGAAATACTCAATCAAATCTTTGAACAATTTGTGCTCAATTTTATGAGTGTCTTTATGAAGCACCATCAAACGTGCTTCGTCTCGGTTTTCTGAAGGGTATTCTGCTAATAATTCTTGGGGTAAATCGAAATTAAAGTGTGAGAGTTTCATCTATATTTTTTAGGAGCGGCAAATATACAATCTGGAGAGGGGGGTTGTCAAGTTTT
>CAWUKP010000051.1:0-11617 GCA_963922975.1 uncultured Spongiivirga sp.
ACCGCCGTACTGATGGCCCCTATTGCGATTTTGGCGGCAACCACACTAGGTATCAGTCCTAAACCTATCATGATTGCAGTAGCTATTAGTGCTTCCACGGCTTTCCTTACACCGGTAGGAACCACTACCAATGCCATGGTCATGACCGCCGGGGGATATCGTTTTACGGATTACGCCAAGGTTGGCGCACCCTTATTGCTACTATTTTTTGCCACCACTTTGGTATTGGTACCATTGATATGGCCATTTTAAGAAACAACAATAATGAGATATGAGAACCTTAGAAACCGAAACAATGACAGCAACTAGTATGAATTTAGAAAAGTACGGCATCAAGGATGCCACTGCTCACCGAAATCTTCCAGCGGAAGAACTGCAACGGATCACGGTTGAAAAAGGTATGGGAACCGAAATATACAATGGTACCCTTGCCATCAACACAGGTAAGTTTACAGGCCGTTCTCCCCAAGATAGATTTTTGGTGAAAGATGATTACACGACAGATAAAGTCTTCTGGAACAAGATCAATAAACCCATTTCACCAGAAAATTTTGACAAGCTACAAGCAGAAGTTGAAAACTACCTTTCAGGCAAAGAGCTCTACGTATGGGATGGAGCGGTATGTGCCAATCCAAAATATCGCATGAACATCCGTACGGTTGCGGAATTGCCTTGGTCTGCTTACTTCACCAAAAACATGTTTTTACGCCTCAATGAGGAAGAACTGGCCAATTTTGATGAAGATTGGTTGATTCTGTGTGCGCCAGGCTACGAATGTCCAACACCTAAAGAACACGGAATTCGTCAGGGGAACTTTTCCATTTTGAACTTCACCAAAAAGATCGCTTTAGTAGGCGGATCAGCTTATGCTGGAGAAATGAAAAAAGGTATTTTCTCTGCCTTGAACTTGATGCTACCAGTGGAGCACGATGTGCTGCCAATGCACTGTTCTGCCAATGTGGGTGAAGACGGAGAAACCGCAATTTTCTTTGGACTCTCAGGAACTGGAAAAACGACACTCTCTGCAGATCCTGATCGCAAACTGATTGGCGATGACGAGCACGGTTGGACGAAAGAGAACACCATCTTCAATTTTGAAGGAGGTTGTTATGCGAAGACCATTGATCTAACCGAGGAAAAAGAACCAGATATCTACCGTGCGATCAAACCAGGTGCCATGCTCGAAAATGTAATCATTGACGAAAGCGGCCATGTAGATTATGCAGATAGCAGCATCACGCAAAACACCCGAGTGAGCTATCCAATTGATCATATTGATAATATCATTATTCCTTCCCGTGCGGAGAACCCAACCAACGTCTTCTTCCTAACTTGTGATGCGTTTGGTGTACTGCCTCCAGTATCTAAGTTGACACCAGGCCAGGCGGCATACCACTTTATCTCTGGATATACGGCTAAAGTTGCGGGTACAGAGGCTGGCATCAATGAGCCAGTGCCGTCATTCTCTGCTTGTTTTGGTGAGCCCTTTATGCCTTTACACCCAACAGTGTATGCAGAAATGCTCAGCAAGAAGATGGAAGAGAACGGCGCCAATGTTTGGCTCATCAACACCGGATGGAGTGGAGGTCCTTATGGGGTAGGAAGTCGAATCAAGCTGAAATATACGCGTGCGATGATCACCGCAATCTTGAATGGCGAACTAGCTAAAGTAGATTATGAGCAGCACCCGATTTTCGGATTATTTATGCCGAAATACTGCCCAGGAGTACCCACCGAGATGCTAGATCCGATGAATACGTGGTTGCAGAAAGGCGCCTACATAAGCAAATCGATTGCTTTAGCACATTCGTTCCACCTGAACTTTGAAAAGTTTGCAAGTCAAGCATCCGATCAAATCATGGAAGGCGGACCGCTAATTGATGAGCATCACCATCTAGAAGAACATGTTTAATCTTAATTTCTAATAAGGTTAGGGCGCCTTCTGAGGCGCCCTAACCTTCACCTTCAAAAAGTACCTACATGGAACTTACAAATAGTGCCCTTGATGCCGTAAAGCATATAAAATCTGGAGATAAAGTTTTTTTACAGGGAGCGGCCATGACGCCTAATGAATTGATTGATGCCCTTTGCGAACGCTACCAAGAACTCGAAGATGTACAGCTTCTCTCCATACACACAGAAGGAGATGCCAAATACACCCGCGAACCTTATGCTAAGGCCTTTCGATTAAATTCCTGTTTTGTTGGCGGTAATGTTCGGAAGAGTATCAACAGCCCACAAGCAGATTATATTCCAATATTTCTAAGTGATATTCATCGACTGTTCTACACTGACACCTTTCCACTAGACGTTGCCATTATTCAAGTATCCAAACCTGACCAACACGGATATTGTTCTTTAGGAGTTTCTGTAGATATTACACTGCATGCGGTGCGCACCGCGAAGATGATTATTGCACAGATCAATCCTCAAGTACCTCGAACACATGGTACTGGAATTGTGCATGTAAGTCAAATCGCCTATGCTATAGAGGTAGATAGGCCTATTCATCAGCATCCGCCTAATGGACTAACTGATATTGAAAACAAAATTGGTCACAATGTGGCTTCCTTGATTGAAGATGGTGCTACCTTGCAAATGGGTATCGGGAACATTCCCGATGCTGTTTTAGCAAATCTTCAAGGACATCAGCGTTTGGGTGTTCATACAGAGATGTTTTCGGATGGCATATTGCCACTGTTGGAAAAAGGCGTGCTTACAGGAGAAGATAAGGCCGTGAAGCGCGGGAAGATTGTAAGTTGTTTTGCAGTAGGTTCTCAAAAGCTCTATGATTTTATTCACGACAATCCAATTTGTGATTTTCGCGATGCCGCTTATACCAACGATACGTCTAGAATCCGCAGGAATCCAAAGGTAACGGCCATTAATAGTGCCATCGAAATTGACATTACAGGGCAGGTTTGTGCAGATACCATTGGCGCCTATCAATTTTCAGGCGTTGGTGGGCAAATGGACTTTATTCGCGGTGCCGCTTTATCGAATGGGGGTAAACCTGTGTTTGCCATTCCATCGGTTACAAAAAAGGGTGTTTCTAAAATTGTGCCTATGTTGAAACCTGGTGCAGGTGTTACAACCACACGCGCACACGTCCACTATGTGGTAACGGAGAACGGAGTGGTCAATCTTTTTGGGAAATCACTCAAAGAACGCGCAAAAGCTTTGATTTCCATTGCAGACGCTGCACATCAAGAGGAACTAGAACGTGCCGCTTACGAACGTTTTTACAATGGCGGGTTATAAATATTGATTAATTGTGTGTTTCTAAAAGCCAAGGTGCAATTTTCACCTTGGCTTTTTGTTTACGCTGAGGTAAACCACACATTTCTAGTACTTCACAACAAAGTACATGTGGTAAGGTGGTATTTTAACTAAAAATTAATAAGAATACTTCTTCCTTCGGTTTTATCTTTTATATTTACTCCGACTTGCCCCCCATAGTCGATTGATTAATAGAACCATATGCGTTTTCGAGGATGAAAATCCTTGAAGACCATGACTTAACCTAATGTGATCAAACCTTTGAAGATAAAACTACTCAGGTTTATGTTGTTGTTGTGTGGTACCCTTGGGTTTTCTCAAGACCTAAGCCAAATTGGTAAGGCAAAGCTCCTTACTGTTGGTGGTGGCGTTTCCGCAAATTCTGTTTTCTACGATGGAACGGCCAACAGAGAACCTTTTTCCTACGTACTCACTGGAAATTTGAACTTCAACATCAGTGGTATTCATAACATACCGCTTACCTTCAGCTACACGAATAATAAGTTCACCAATAATCAGCCCTTCAAATTCAACCGTTTGAGCATTCACCCCTCTTACAAATGGGTAGCAACGCACATTGGTGATGTAAACATGACCTTCTCACCCTATACATTGAGCGGTCATTTATTCACTGGGTTTGGAGTAGATTTGACGCCGGCTGGTAACTTCAAGATCAGTGCCATGTACGGGCGTTTGATCAGACCTGTTGAGTTTGATCCATTAGAAGAAAACAATCAACCGGCTTACAAACGAATGGGGTACGGTGCCAAAGCTTCGTATGCATTTGATTTTGGAACCTTGGGGTTGACCTTTTTCTCCGCCAGAGATGAAGTAAACTCTTTAGAGAATCCAATTCCAATTGATTTAGATATTCGTCCGCAAGAAAATACAGTGGTAAGTTTAGACGGTGCAATCAAATTATTCGACCGAGGAACCTTCGCCATAGAATATGCCACTTCAGCTTTTACGGAAGACAGTGAAGCGGATGCGGCCGATGGTTCCCAAGGGATTCTTTCCTTTTTGGTTGATGAAAAAACTTCCACCAATTATTACAACGCCCTTAATGCCAACATCAATTATAGTGTAGGAAGCGGTTCGGTTGGAGTGGGCTATGAGCGCATCGATCCAGATTATAAAACCTTAGGAGCATACTTTTTTAACAACGATTTTGAGAATATTACGCTGAATGCCTCTCAAACACTTTTCAATAGCAAGCTCAATTTGGCATTTAGCGGTGGTTTGCAGCAAGATAATCTCGACAATACCAAGGAAACCGATTTTGAGCGCGTGGTCACTGCGGTCAATGTTGGTTATAATGCTTCTGAACGATTAAATGTTACCGCGTCTTACAGCAATTTTCAAAGCTTTACGAATGTGCGCGATCAGTTTGATTACATCAACCAGGTGAATCAATTTGACAATCTAGACACCTTGAATTTTCGTCAGGTTTCGCAAAGCGCCAACATGAATGTTACCTACGCGCTTTCACAGAACAAAGAGCGCCCTAGAAATCTGAACTTGAATATTTCATATCAAGACACCCAAGATTCTCAGGAACAAATCTTCTCTGGGTCTACTAATACGATTGGCAGCTCTCAATTCTACAATACAGCAGCGGCTTATTCCATAGGTTTTCCAGAAAGAGACTTGACTGCTACGGCAGCTATTAACGCCACCTTCAACGAGACGCTGGATGCAAGTTCTACCACTATTGGCCCCACCCTGGCTGTCAATAAACAGTTTTTCGACAAGCGATTGCGGAGTTCGTTTTCATCCTCGTTTAATACAAGCGCGAGTAATGGCGATTGGCAGAATAGCATATTGAACTTCAGGTTGAATGCTGGCTATCAGCTTTTTGAAAAGCACCAGTTCAATTTTAGTGCATTGACCTTATTCAATAACGGCATTTCTAGAACTACGCGCGATTTTACGGTCACCTTTGGATATAATTATTCCTTTACAGTGAAACGCCCAAGGTTTAATTTCAAGCGGAGAAGTGTTACGGAAGAACAACTTGCTAAAGGTCCAACCATCGTTAAATTCCGCTATCGTAACAAAATATACCAAGGCACGGCAGATCAACTAGCAGCACAAATACGAGAAGATCGAGCCCAACCTGAGTTTGCCGAATTGCCGCGATTCAAAGTGACGCAATTAGATCGGTACGAAAACGATTTGCTATTGGTGAAGGAGGAGAGCGAAGGCCTGGTGAAAGACAAGGCCTTAGATTACCTAGATGCGCTGTTCAACTTTACAGATTTTACCTCGGCTTACGATGCTGCACTATTTGAAGCCGTACAGAATTTGAAAGAAGATGCACTGCAACGCACCTATGCCTTTGAGCAAGATTTCCTTGAAAAATTATTGAACATCCGACGCCATGAGTTCAAAGGACAGGCGCCAGCCACGATGCAAGGTGTGGACGCTAAGAAATTGGCGGATTATCAAGAGCAGTATAACAAATACGAAGAGGCGAAGAAGGGACTCACTTTTCACCATTTCGTCTTAAGTCAACTGCGAAATATCAACACCTTGGCTGACCTGAAGAATGATGAGGCACTGATGAAATTTAGAGCCGACAAGTTGGCAAGTGCGTATAAGGTATTTACTGAAAAAGAAGGCAATATCAAGGCCTTGAGCGATCAAATGACCTTGGAAATGATCATGTATTTTGAGGGTATTGTAGACTCTACCATAGATATGGACGAGTACATTTTGAAAAACTTCCCTCAAGCCAAAGAATAACCAACTATGATGAAACGAGTTACACACATACTTTGCTTCCTGTTGTTCGCATCGACCCTGTGGGGGCAATCCTTTCCGGTTCAAGTAACACCACAGGTGAATCCTCCGCATCCCGTGTACTTGGCAGATTATGCCAACACAAGTACGACGGTAGATCGAGTGCAGTTGCAGCTTTTACTTTCTGACTTAACTATTCCCAGCAGAGAAGTACGCTTACAACTCTTCATTGAAGGGAACGGACTCAATGCACAAAGCAATGATTTGGTAATTGGAGCGGCACCTATCTTTTTGGAAGGTGGTGTTCCCGTGTTGCTAAACAATATAGAATTAGCACCCTATTTTGAACTTCAGAACTTGCAAGGGATTAACCCAAATGTGTATGGCGAAGCTTTGCCTGAAGGAAGTTACCGCTTTTGTTTTCAAGTGATTGATGTATTGTCAGGAAACATCATTTCCCAAAAGAGCTGTGCGCAGTTCGTGATCTTTCAGAATGAACCTCCGTTGCTGACACTTCCGCAACGCGACACCAATATTGTAGAGATCAACCCGCAGAATATCGTTTTTCAATGGACGCCTCGACATATCAACGTAAGCAATGTTCAATACGAATTCAGTTTGGTGGAGATCTGGGATGAATACATTGACCCACAGACCGCTTTCTTCTCGACACCACCATTTTACCAGACAGTTACTTCACAGACCAGCCTGATTTATGGTCCAGCCTTTCCGCAATTGATCACAGGTAGAAGATATGCCTGGCAAGTGCGTGCTTTTGCCCAGCAAGGAGCAGAAGAAATAGGACTCTTTACCAATAATGGTGAGAGTGAAGTTTTTTGGTTTAGCTATCAATCTCAGTGTAATGCCCCGCAATTTCCTGCTACCGATGAAGTGGGATATCGCCACGCAAAAATTACTTGGCAGGGCGACATTGACCATTTGGACTACACACTACAGTATAGAGAAAAGAATGCGAATTCTTCTTGGTATTCCTTAGAGACTCCCCGCGAGTTTGCTACCATTGATAACTTAAAGGCAGAAACCACCTACGAGTATAAGATTCGTGGGAATTGTGATTTCGGTGCTTTTGGAGAAACGCAAATCCTTGAATTCACCACTCAAAGCGAGGAAGCTTCAGCCTATATCGGTTGTAATATTGAACCGGAAGATGTGGATCTTTCCAATCAGGAACTACTTGACCAGCTGTTTGTAAATGATGTATTTACTGCAGGCGATTTTCCAATTACAGTATTACAGGTCACCAATGGCAATGCGCCATTCAGCGGTGGCGGTTATGTGATTGTTCCTTGGCTGGGCGATACCAAAATTGCTGTAGAATTCAACAGTGTACAAATCAATACCGATATGCAGTTGCTATCGGGAGAAGTGGTCACAACCTACGATGCCGACTGGGGCAATGTTGATTTCTTGGATGAATTGGAAGAAATTTTCGAAGGCGATAATGATAAGGAAGATGTCGAATTAGACTTTGATATCGACATCACAGATATTGAAGTCAATGATGATGGCGAAATCATTATTAGTGATCCGGATAGCGATGTAGAAATTGTGATTCCTGGTGGTGATGATGTCACAATTATTGACAGTAATGGTGATGTTTTTCACGTAGACGAGGACGGAAACATCACAGAAGGTGGCGATTTAGCCGATGGCGGTCCGATAGACACAGATGGTGGTCCTGGTTTTGATGGTGGCCAGCTCACTTCGCTTTCTGCGGAAGGGATCAAAGTGATTTTCAAAGACGATAACAACTACAACTATGGCTTTGATCAGATACCGGAAGGGCAGCGCAATCAATTGAGTCAATTCTATCGCTCCATCGAAGATCAAAATGGAGATACCTACGATGTAATTCACAAAGCCGTGAAGAACGGCGGTGAAGATGTTCTGAAAGCTGATATTCAAGTAACGGACCGCAGCAAACTGGCGCGCCTAGAGTTCAAGAATGATAAGGGCGTTGCCGTGCCGCATAGTTTTAGTTCTGATAGCACACAGGTTACGCTGAATTTAAAAGGGTATTTCAGCTTTGAGAACGAAACAATTTACGCTGCTATCAAGGCACAAGGTGACGAGGAGCAGACGGTAGCGGGTGCGTTCCAGCTTTGGCATTTATCACAGGAGGATGTCAACGTTACAGTGGTATCGGTAAATGGGGCTAGTATCCCTGGAAGTCTAGAAACACGCTTGAATAACATATTTGGGAAGGCAGTGGTAAATTTGACGCTATCTCAGACTTCCTATGATTTAGATCCTAGTCTATACGGGAATGACACAATTTTAGTAGGAGATAGTGGTCTTCTTTCCAACTACACAGACGAGGAGGTACTAATTATTAATGACTTTAAAACCAATCAGTACAATGTAAATCAATACTACCTTTTTGTTTTTGGAAACGATATCCAACCTAGTCGCTCCATTGCTGGTTTCATGCCGCTGAAACGTCAGTTCGGGTTCATTTTCAGCAATTCTCAGACGTCCGAAGAAGGCAAGGATGATATGGTGCAGGTGATGGCCCATGAATTGGGTCATGGAATTTTCGGTTTAGAGCATCCTTTCAAACAGCTGGGTACGGTAGAAGGTAGTACGGACTGGTTAATGGACTACGGCAATGGGACTAAGTTTAATCATATAGATTGGTCCCAAATTCATAATCCTGACTTCCGATTGTATTTGTTTCAGGGTGACGAGGAAGGAGAAAGAGTTACTATTTCAGACTTAAGTGACTTAGAGAGATTTAAAAATGGTGATGGTTCCTTTTCATTCGTTTCGCCTTTTGGGAAGATCATAACACTTCCATCTAATGTTCAGCAGGTGGTCTTTAGTACAGGCGATCTATATAATATTACAAGGAGAGTAAACCCAATCGGATCTTTGATTGAATTCACTGTCAATGATAAAAAATACTTACAGAACATTATTGTTTCTTCTGGAAATGATGTAGGGTATCAAACTGATGCAAATGAAGTCTATGAGGATACCCTTACAGAGTCCTTGGGATCCTCCAACATTAAGCCGATCATAGGTCGCTTGGTTCTCAACAATCAGGATAATGGTTTCCTTTTTCAAGTTACTAATGTGCCTAATTTTCCACAGCATAAGAGTATTTTTGAATTGTTCTCTGATGACAAGCTCAAGTCCATTGAATATATCGCTAACTTTTTCAGGTCAGATGTTGAGTATATCGATATTCCGTTTGAGACCTCGCAAGAGTTTCAAAATCAATTGGTCTTACAATACATCTTTGACAATGCCGAACATGCAAAGGCCAACTCGCCTTATACATCCTTTGTCATCGGCCTTTCATCTCTCATACACAAGAATCCGGATATTCATTCCGTGTGTAATAACGCTACCTTCGAATCCTTCAAACAAGAGTTCCCTGTCATCGCGGATCTTGAGAATCTAGGTCCTTATTATTCTGATGCAGTTATCTACAGCACCTTTTTACAATTACAAGAACAGGAGGAGATCTACAAGAAGTACTTTGAGATCTATCTGAAGGCTCCAGGAATCCTAGAGCAATTGGAGAATCCTGCCAGTCTTTCTGCAAACGAAATCGAAGACCTGATTGAGGACTTGGATGATTGTCATTGTGTTTTGAGGAATCTTTCTTTTGATAGTAGAATAGATATCTACAACAAGTTCATTCAAAATGGGATGAACAAACACGATGAGGAGTTCATCGCTTTGTTATATAATACTCCTCATGATGAGCTTCAACAATGGTATAACATATTTGCGCAGGAAAGCAACTCAGCACAAATAATCCAGATCTATGATAAGCTAGGGGGTCAGGAAAAAGAGATGTATGTGCATTTCATGGTACAGCTCACCGAAAAGTTTGGTCAGAAACCTAGCTTCCCAGCGAGACCAATCCCTATTTTGTATGATACGCATTCGAACAGGCTGATGCCGATCGAGACGAATCATTTCCAAGTCGGTAATACAGGATTGCTGTCGGATTGTGGCTCGAGTCTCAATGGTGGAAACGCTCCCTGTAGGCATTATACTACCTATAAATACAACTATCCAGGAGTAACGGCAAATCCAGCACATACTCGTTTCACGTATGTGGTGCGTCCTATATACCAGACCCGGAATAGTTGGGGGTTTGTAACGGAGAACTTCTACCCAAGGATTCACTATTATCATGAAGGAAGCCCGATGACTTCCTATGTGAAATTCAACTTTGTCACGGACTTTAACTATGCCAATATTGAAGCCGATACTTCAACGGTAGTGCCGTTATTATGGGCTTATCATTTTGCTGAGAAGCATAATGATCGTATCTCAGGATTAGAATTGCGATTGGCATTAGCCACTCTTGGTCTTATTGCAGCACCCTTCACAGGTGGTGGTTCTTTGATCATTGCCTTGGAGATCACTTTGGCCGTTGGCGAGATCATCATTGCATTCAATGATGACGAGATCAGAGGGTTGCCAGGAGGAAACGAATTCATTGCCGCATGGGACCTAGCAGCGGGGATATATGGTGGTGTGGTTTTATTGGATGGAGTAGGAAAGATCATTGTAAATGCAGACCAGATCTCTGCGTATTTAAAGAACAAATCGGCAAGTGTCATTGCGCGCACGAAAGAAGATTTTGCAAAGCTCATCGAAACAGCCAGAGGATTTGCTTCAGAGTCTCAACTCCAATTGTTGCAGAGACAATTTGCACAAGGACTCAAAGAGGCTGATATCCAAAGAGCAATTGTGGATGGTTTTGATAATAGTACACTTAAGGTAGTTGACTTCAACTCGCTTCAAGTCAATGGCAAACCCGTTGGAACCATTGAATACTTTGATGAGGCAAATAATATAGTTGTAGTCGATATTGCTGATTCTCGAATGCTGGATGCCAATGCCTCAGTTCCCTCAGATTATACCAAATTGGGCGAGGTCAACATGACTAAAAATGAAAATGGTCAATTGGTTGAGGAGGTCATGGAGACTTTTGAAACTGGAAATGGCAACATTCGCTTCAAGGTCAGAACCTCTTCAGTTACTATGTTTTCAACTGGGTCAGAGTTGCGTAGGTATTTAAACAGTCTGCCTGCTAGTGAGATACCTCAGGGCGTTACTTATTCGGGTAATCTAACGCGTTCTATTTCAAGGAGCTCGGTGCAGAATTTTGGTGCACAACCAGATGTGATTACACCCAGTGATGTATATCAGGCATGGGGAAGATACGATCCTCAGAATGCTGATAATGCGCTCTATTTAAGTAAGAGAGTAGAAGGAAACAAAACCGAACTTGTACCTCACTACGGAAGTTGGGACGATTTTGAGACTTTTGAATATGTCGATGTCAATCTGAATAATATGTTAGACTTGACCAATCAAGATGTGCTTTATAAACTCAGAACCAACCTCGATCAGTTAACAAGGAGTGATGCAATCCCAGATGGTGCTAGTCAACAAGTTATCAATGCGATTAAAGAAGGGAATTATGAGTTTCCAAATGTAATTGCCGTCTGGGCTCGAGAGCAGGGCTATAATGGAATCATTGCTCGTGGGGCCAGAGGAGGGCAGAATTATGATAACGTGATTGTATTTACCCAGGATGTGGTCGATG
>CAWUKP010000052.1:0-11556 GCA_963922975.1 uncultured Spongiivirga sp.
TCTATGAGCTGCTCTCGATCCATCTTAGCTATTTATCATGTCTCTAAGGGTTTTCAAACATCGAGATTTTTGGGCCTTTACAACGTTGGGGTTATCGTAATCGCTCATGGCTACGATCTCGTTTATAGTTAGTCCTCTGTAATAGAACAAGGTTAACACTTCCTGACACTTTTTCCCAAGCTTTTTGAAGTGTGTACGTAGTATTTGTTGCTCAGCAGTGAGCGGGCTTTCTGCTTCCACATTGATCTCATCAATCTCATCTACGGCGTGCAACTGGGCTTCATAAGGAATCGTGGCTCGTTGATTCTTTAACCGGTCGTATATCATAAACTTTCCAATACCGAAGAGGTACGTCTTGCAGCTCGTTTTCACAGCATCCAAACTTCCTTTGATGGCATGTTTCCGCAAGGCTAGGAACGCTTCCTGATATACATCCGCTAGCTCGGCCTCTGGCAAGCCGTATTTCCGGGCAAAGCCAAAAAAGGGGCTACGGTGTTCGTTGTATAAGGCCTTCAGCTTTAAGCGATCGTTGCTCTTCAAAGTCTCTATAATGGCCTTATCCATAAAGGATGAAAAAATTATTTCTAAAAATGTTAACCCTTCTCGCTTTTCTTCCCACTAAAGATAAACTGATAAAAACAAAAAACAATGAAACAGCATGTTGCAACTAGATTTTTAGGGGTATTTACGTTGCTTTTGCTTTGCAGTATTTCTGCGGAAGCACAATTCTTTAAAAAATTAAAGGAGCGCGTAGCTCAGAGGGCCGAAGAGACCGTTACCCGAAAGATTGAAGAAAAGACAGAGGAAAAAACGGAGCAGGCCATCGATAGCGTTTTTGAAATAGGCTCCGGCAAAAAGCGACGTCAACAGGATTCAACTGATGACATGGAAATGGGCGAGATGGACGAGATGAGTAGCGCAGAAGAAGAAATGACGGAGGAGGCTCCAACAGAAGCACCACCTTCTTATGAATTCAAGGTGTACTCTAAATACGACTTCATTCCGGGAGAGGAATTGATGGCTTTTGAAGATTTTACTCAGGATGAAATAGGCGATTTACCCGCCCGGTGGAATACCAATACTTCCGCGGAAGTGGTAACCTTGAGCAACCAAGAGGGCCATTGGATGAAGGTGGGGAAAGGGAAAAGTGCTTATGTGGCCGAATTTATTGAGGAAGTTCCAGAGAATTTTACGTTAGAATTTGATGTGATCTTCGATTTTGATCCAGAAGAATGGGCTTACAGTCGTACTGTTGGGTTTTTACTTTCTGACCTCGAGAATCCTAACTACCGATTGGACGATTGGCAAGCGGGGAAGAATCTTTTCCGAATGAACTTACACTTTCCAAAAGGCACCGAGTACTACAAAAGAGCTTCTGATTCACAATTGAATACCGACGCCAACAAAAGCATTGCGAAGCTCACTCGTGAAGGTTTTCAAGCTGGGGAAAAAATACACGTGGCCATTTGGCGACAAAAGACACGCGTGCGAGTCTATGTGGAAGACCAGAAAGTTTTTGATGTGCCGCGGGCTTTAGAAAAAGGTGTAGTGGCCAACACCCTTCGACTGCAAAGTCATATATCTGAGGAAGGTCATAATGCTTACATCAGCAACATTAGGTATGCGGTTGGTAAGCCAGACATGCGCAGCAAACTCATTACTGAAGGAAGATTGGTTACTTATGGTATCACGTTCGATACCGGCTCTGCCTACATCAAATCAGAGTCTACAGGCACCTTGAAGAAGATTGCCGATATCTTAAAGGCAAATCCTTCGCTCCAAGTGCAGATTGTAGGGCATACCGATGCCGATGGCGACGCCAATTACAATATGGATCTTTCGATGATGAGAGCCTCTTCCGTTGAACAAGTACTTGTCGATCAATTCGGCGTTGATGCTAGCCAATTGTCTTCCACAGGAAAAGGTGAATCCGAATTGCTGGACCCAGGGACTTCTTCCGAAAGCAAGGCTAGAAACCGCCGAGTAGAATTCATCAAACAATAAATCAAAAATCACTAAAACTTATAATCATGAAAATCGTAAAGACGATAGGATTGTTGTGTTTGGCTATATCTAGCCTTCACGCACAGAATTTCAAGAAAATGCCTGGAGGTGGCACCGATGTGGCTATGAGTCCCGATGGCAAGGTATATGTTGTCGGTACTTCTAAACGCGTGTTCAAGTTCAATACCAGTCGCAATAACTGGGATGTGTACTGGGAGGCGGGAAGAAAGGCCAAAAGTATCAGTGCGAGCAACAATGCCATCGTTGTGTTGGATTCAGATGGTAAAGCACATCGTCGGGGCTATCAAGCCAAAAGCTTCAATTCATCTGGATATCAAGACGCTGTTCTAGACAAGGACAGCAGACTTTGGATGAGCAATTCAGCAGGACAGGTTCGACGGCATTACAAGGACAATAAATGGATAGGTAGTGTGGCGAAATCGGATAAGGATATTGTAAAACTCTGTCCTATAAGCTCAGGCGCCTTGTACGCCTTAAAGAACGACAATACCATTTGGCTGTACACAAGTTCTGGAGGAAAGAAACTTCCAGGAGGGGCAACAGACATTGCTTATGATCACACCACCAAAAAACTTTATGTGGTTGGAACTTCGAAACGCGTCTTTGTTTGGAATCCAAGGCGAAGCAACTGGGACCTTGTCCAAAATACGCGCAACGACGTTCGAAGCCTAGCAGTGAACAAGGGTGTCATCTGGTGCACTACTACAAGAAATGAGATTTATAGTAACAGCGCTTCATCAAGTACGGATACTTACAAGCTAAAGATCACATTGCTCGATATTGGAGCAAAGAACACTTGGGATGGAGATCATAAAGATGATTACTTGCTTGACTTCACTCCTAGCTTGAGCATCAATGGTAAGACATATGCAATGGAGCATAAGAAGTTTGGGAGAAACGAAACGTATGTGAAGAGCTACGGTAAGCCAAGCTCATTACATGTTAGGAGAACCAAAAACCAATCGCACCATGCCCAGGTACAATTGCATGTAAAGAAAATGAACCGATTGAACATAAGCAATTCAGGCATCTTCGAAATTCCCAAAAGTGAAGTCATTAATGACTCTGGTACAGATTTCAATCTTAAGGTAGTGGTCGATGAAGTTTCTAATGACACGGAGCGCATCGTCCAAGTCAACGAAAAGTTGAACCTTCCTCTAATTTTAGAATATCTACTAAAGCAACGCACGGCATCGTCATTTTCCAAAAGCAGCGACTACATGCTTGCAGATTTTTCAGGATTCACCCAATCCATACGCAAACACAGGATGGGAAGTGGTTACAGAAACTTATATCTCACTAGCGAAAACGGAAAGCGAATTATACTCGACAATGTTTCTGAAGCGAAATTCAAAAACTCTGCTTACACGTATCCAGTGATCACCTACACCATCGAATTGGTTGATTAAAACATTTTAAGCAATGAAAACAACGATCAAACTTTTAGTAGTGCTGCTTTTATCGACAAATGCATACGCCCAACAACAATGGCAAGGCACATGGAACTCTACCTTCGGGGAACTTCGCATCGTAGCTCAAGATCAGAATAACATCTACGGAGACTATGCCGACACAGGTGTTCTCTACGGATACATTCAAAGGATCAATGGCGAAGAGTACTTCGCAGGCACCTTTGAGAACTATCGCATGAACCGAAAAGGCATCTTCAAATTCAAAATAAAGGATGCCCGTTACAACAATGCGTTTAACGGAGAATGGACGTGGTCATCACCGACCAATTGGAGCGCTTGGAATGCCAACAAAAGCTCCAAGCGTAAACCAAGTCTTCGAAGCTTTTATGATGTAAAGGGAGGGATTTATGAGAAAGGTACGAATCGACTGATCACAGGAAGTGTCACTGTAGAGGTGTTTCAAGATGGAATTAGAAGATTCTATTCCAATACCACCAATGGGCGCTACACTCGGCAGCTACCCAAAGGCACTTGGGAACTTCGTGTAAGCTTACCAGACTACAAGCCTTTCAAGTCAACCTTGGTGGTTACCTCCACAACCACTAACAATTACCTCACAGCCAATATTTTCTTGGAAAAGAAAACCAAAGCGCAAACCATTCGTAAAACCAAAAAACTAAAAAAAGATGAGATCTCTAAAACTAATCATAAGCAGTAGTATGTTTTTACTCTTTGTCTTTTGCGCGAATGCGCAGAAAGTAGAAGGTAAACTGACCATCAATGGTAAGAGCAATAGCTCGCTAACACTAGAAACCAACTCAGCGGTACAGTTATTCAAGGAGTTCAAACTTCAGGAATACAAGTTGGGTTTTTCATTCGACGCCAATCGTGTAACGCCTAACATCTACAACGAAACCGTGGTGTATTTTGAGTTCATCACACAAGTGCGCAAAGATGGAAAACTGATCAAAGAGGTCAAACGAGCACAACCTTTTCCGTACTTCCCTGGAGATATGTACCTAGCGCCCGAAAGCTTCGACTTTATTCCCATTCTGGCTTCCATCGATGCGGAAGGCGAGCTGGCCGGAACCCTTCCTCAAGGAAAATACAACATCACACTTGCCGTAAAACCGATCAACGCTGAAGGCGCCATCCAGAAGGTAGGCTTCGACTTTGTACTAAGAAGACGTCCAACACGATAAGCATTCAATATTATGAAAACAACTACGATAGGCATACTATTGACTTGGTTGTTCTGCCAAACCATATCAGGGCCGCAGAGCATCCAATTGGTCAAAGACATCAACCCTGGCAACGCAAATGCTACACCCACCAATGTCTTTGTATTTAATGGAGAACTCTATTTTTCCGCAAACAATGGTACTCATGGCTTTGAACTCTGGAAAAGTGATGGTACCGAAAGTGGTACTGTGATGGTGAAGGATATCAATCCTGGGATGGATAGTGGCTCCTCCGATTTCTTTGCCGTCTTAAACAATGAATTGTTCTTTCGCGCCAACGACGGTACACATGGAAGGGAACTCTGGAAGACCGATGGCACCGAAGCAGGAACGACGCTGGTGAAAGATATTTTTCCAGGAGCGACCGCAAGCGAACCCGTCTATATGACTGCGTTCAACAATCTGCTTTTATTTCAAGCAAGTGAAACCTCAGGGTCTTTCAACCTTTGGAAAAGCGACGGTACCGAAGCAGGGACGGTATTACTCAAAGATATCAATCCCAATAGTTTCGACGATCTGCGTTTTTTTGGGGAATTAAATGGGCAATTTTTATTTCGGGCTGATAATGGAAGCAATGGACGGGAGCTTTGGAAAACGGACGGCACTACGGCAGGAACCGTGATTGTCAAAGACATCATTCCTGGCTCTACTGGAAGCGGGCCTTTTTATTTCGATTTCTTTCAAGGACGCTTGTTCTTTTCAGCATGGGATGAAACTGCTGGAAATGAGCTATTCGTCACAGACGGAACCAATGTTGGTACTGCGATATTCAAGGATATAGAGCCTTCTGGCAATAGTTTCCCTGGTTATTTTAAAGCAGGAGCCACCAAGTTATTCTTTAGTGCAAGTACGCCAAGTACAGGTCAAGAACTTTGGGTCTCCGATGGTACAAATGCGGGCACCCAATTGGTGGAAGATAGTAACCCAAATGGAAACAGTGGCTTCACCGGAAAACAAACCGTGGGCGACAAAGTATTCTATCCAGGAAACGATGGAACCAATGGAGTTGAGCTTTTTGTAAGTGATGGAACGGCGGCCGGCACCTTCATGCTCAAAGATGTAAATCCAGGGGCAAGCAGCAGTTTTATAGAATCGATGACCCCAGTAGGCGACTTACTATATGTATCCATCGGCTTAAGCAATGCCAATGGTCAATTGTGGAGGACGGATGGTACCGAAGCAGGCACTGAATTAGTACCAGGTACCGAAAACTTGTTTGGCGTTTCAGAGATCACCTTGGTAGGCGATACCTTGTATTTCCGGGCGACCGATGGCACCAGCGGCCTTGAACTTTGGAAGTTGGAAAATGCTGTGCTTTCCAATAGTGAAATTCAACAAGAAGAAAATATCAGCATCTATCCGAACCCTGTGAATAATGAGCTGTTTATCAACTTGCCTCAAAATGAAGTTTATCGAGTGGCTCTATTCGATCTTAACGGTAGAAAGCTTCTCGAGGAAAATGTCACACCTACTCAAAACAGCATTGGCCTCACATCCTTGCCTTCTGGACTCTATCTTGTAAAAACAGAAGGTTTGGAAAGTGGAGCAAGCTCAACCTTTAAAATCACAAAGCAATGAAAAATAGGGTACTAAACGCGCTGATGCTATTTGCGATATGTTTGAGTTCTCAGGCTTGTGGCGCTCAAAAGATATCCTCTCAAGACGGCCAGCTACTTTCAAAATGGTACTTGTTTAGTAATGATGGCGAATTGTCAAGTTATAATGAGTACGAAAACATGATTCTGGTTCGTCAGGAGCGAGAAATTCAAGATGAACAGTATCAGCTTCGAGTAGATACCATCATTGTGAACAAGCGGTTGGATGCAGATCATATGATCGTTAGCAATCCTGGGCGTGAAGGTTTTGGAATTATGAAACGAAACGATGTGAAAAAGGATTCCATCATGAAGATGTGGCCTTTGGTAGAAGGAAAAACCATCGCTGAGGTTGAAACCAAATTCAATGAAAAAGAGGTTCACTCTTGGATGGTGTTAAACGCACGGTTCTTTTACTCCGAAGCAATGATTCAAGCGATGAAGCAAGCTCCAGGCCTTGATCAGGTGAGGAGAGAAGACTTGATGACATCGCTGAATTTTAGAAAAGAACTATCCCCACTCTTAGAAGCGTATCTGAAAGACCAACAAGAATTACCATTCTACCGACTCAGACGATTCGTAGACGCTTTCAGAAATCAAAAATTGGTACTGCTTGGGTACAATCCCTACAAGCGCGTCCGCTATAATTGGCACGAGCAGTTTAAAGACGATGCGGAGGTCATGGAATTGTTGGAAAAACCTATCAGCTACAATACACAGCACTGACCCCTAAATATTGATACGGCTGTGGGAAAGAGCATCACTTTGTGGTGCTCTTTTTTCATATTAAGAGAAAGTTAAGAAACCTAGTGTTTACAAGGGTTGCGAAATTTGATATATTCATAATATATTGATAATGAGTATATTAAATGCATTCTCATTTTTTTTGAACTGTAAGAAATTCCCACGAACTTGTTAAAAACTCATAGCGATTGTGGATAAGTAGGACTTTTTATTTTGATCACAATTTCAAATATTTGTTAGTCCCTAGTTATCACAAGAAAACATAGTTTAATCACCTTAAAAGCACTAGTCGTATGTCAGTCGCTGTAGAACCCATTTTGCAAGAAAATAAAGATCGCTTCGTCATCTTCCCAATTCAACACCACGATATTTGGGAGTGGTACAAGAAATCAGAAGCTAGTTTTTGGACCGCTGAAGAAATTGACCTTCATCAAGATCTTACCGATTGGAATAATAAATTAAACGACGACGAGCGCTATTTTATCAAGCATATTTTAGCATTTTTCGCAGCCTCTGACGGCATTGTGAATGAAAATTTAGCCGAGAACTTCGTAAACGAGGTGCAGTACTCTGAGGCAAAATTCTTCTATGGTTTCCAGATTATGATGGAAAACATTCACAGCGAAACCTACTCCCTGCTGATTGATACTTATGTAAAAGACGAAAAAGAAAAAGATGTATTGTTCAAAGCTATCGAGAACTTTGAAGCCATCAAGAAAAAGGCAGATTGGGCACTAAAATGGATTGAGTCTCCAAGTTTTGCTGAGCGTCTGATCGCTTTTGCTGCTGTAGAAGGCATCTTCTTTTCTGGAGCTTTCTGTTCGATCTTCTGGTTGAAGAAACGTGGCCTGATGCCAGGATTAACCTTTTCTAACGAATTGATCTCGCGTGACGAAGGTGTACACTGTGATTTTGCTGTGCATCTGCATAACAAGCATTTGATCAATAAAGTGCCGAAAGAGCGTATCAAAGAGATCATCGTAGATGCACTCAACATCGAGCGCGAATTCATCACCGAGTCGCTTCCAGTAAGCTTGATTGGAATGAACTCCAAATTGATGACGCAGTATCTCGAGTTCGTTACGGATCGTTTGTTGGTGGAGCTCGAATGCGAGAAAGTCTTTAACGCGACCAATCCATTCGATTTCATGGATATGATTTCGTTGCAAGGAAAGACCAACTTCTTTGAGAAGCGTGTTTCTGAATACCAGAAAGCAGGAGTACTCAACAAAGAAGAAGGCTCTCAAAAAATCAGCTTCGACGCCGATTTCTAAGAAAATCAATACCCAATAGTGTCAAAATAGAGTCCTTGTGACGAGGAAGGCTATGCTGGCGACAATCAAAACAATACCAACTAAACAAAAATGTAGCAATGTTTGTAGTAAAAAGAGATGGCAGAAAAGAGCCGATGATGTTCGACAAAATCACGGCCCGCGTTAGAAAGCTCTGTTATGGGCTGAACGAATTAGTAGATCCTGTAAAAGTGGCCATGCGTGTCATTGAAGGATTGTATGACGGGGTAACCACCTCTGAGCTAGACAATCTAGCTGCCGAGATCGCTGCGACGATGACCACTACACATCCAGATTACGCCAAACTTGCTGCTAGAATTTCTGTTTCTAACCTGCACAAGAATACCAAAAAGTCGTTTTCAGAGACCATGACCGATTTGTACGAGTATGTCAATCCGCGTACCGGGAAAAAGGCGCCTTTGCTTTCTGATGAGGTATTCAAAGTGATCATGGATAACAAAGACAAGTTAGATTCTGCCATCATCTACAATCGCGATTTTGGCTACGACTATTTCGGATTTAAGACCCTAGAACGCTCGTACTTGTTAAAAGTGAATGGTAAAATCCACGAACGTCCTCAGCACATGTTGATGCGTGTTTCTGTGGGAATTCACCTAGATGATATCGATGCAGCTTTGGAAACCTATGAATTGATGTCGAAGCGTTACTTCACACATGCTACACCAACGCTTTTCAACTCGGGTACGCCAAAACCACAAATGTCTTCTTGCTTCTTATTGGCCATGAAAGACGATAGTATTGATGGTATTTATGACACTTTGAAGCAAACGGCAAAAATTTCACAATCTGCGGGTGGAATAGGATTATCTATTCACAACATTCGAGCTACAGGATCATACATTGCAGGCACCAACGGTACTTCTAACGGCATCGTGCCTATGTTGCGCGTATTCAACGATACCGCACGTTATGTGGATCAAGGTGGTGGAAAGCGTAAAGGTTCTTTCGCCATTTATGTAGAACCATGGCATGCAGATATTTTTGACTTTTTAGACCTGAAGAAAAACCACGGTAAAGAAGAAATGCGTGCACGCGACTTGTTCTACGCCATGTGGATTCCAGACTTGTTCATGAAGCGAGTGCAGGAAGATGGTTCATGGACCTTGATGTGTCCAAACGAATGTCCAGGCCTCTTTGATTCGCATAGCGAAGAGTTTGAAGCACTGTATGAGAAATACGAAGCTGAAGGCAAAGGGCGCAAAACCATCAAGGCTCGTGAGCTTTGGGAAAAAATTCTCGAATCTCAAATTGAAACGGGTACGCCGTACATGCTGTACAAAGATGCGGCCAACCGTAAGAGTAACCAGAAGAACTTGGGAACCATCCGTTCTTCAAACCTGTGTACGGAGATTTTGGAGTACACTTCTCCTGATGAAGTAGCGGTGTGTAACTTGGCATCGATCGCGCTACCGATGTTTGTGAAAAACGGAGCCTTTGATCACAAAGAGTTGTTCAAAGTGACTAAGCGTGTCACCAAGAACTTGAACCGAGTGATTGACCGCAACTATTATCCTGTTCCGGAAGCGCGCAACTCAAATATGCGTCACCGCCCAGTAGGATTGGGGGTTCAAGGATTGGCAGATACGTTTATCAAGCTGCGCTTGCCCTTCACCAGCGATGAAGCCAAGCAATTAAATCAAGAAATATTTGAAACTTTATACTACGCTGCCGTTGTAGCTTCTATGGAAGAAGCCAAAGCGGACGGACCTTATGAAACGTATAAGGGGTCTCCAATCGCCGATGGTGAATTCCAGCACAATCTTTGGGGCGTGCAGGATGAAGAATTAAGCGGGCGATGGGATTGGGCCAAGCTGCGTAAGGATATCAAGAAACACGGCGTACGAAACTCTTTGTTAGTAGCGCCAATGCCAACAGCATCTACTTCTCAGATTCTTGGAAACAATGAGTGCTTCGAGCCGTATACCTCCAATATTTACACGCGACGCGTACTTTCAGGGGAATTTATCGTGGTGAACAAACACCTTCTTGAAGATTTGGTAGAGTTGGGTCTTTGGAACGAAAATATGAAGCAAGAATTGATGCGTGCCAATGGTTCCATCCAACATATTGAAGGCATTCCAGAAGACATCAAGGAACTGTATAAAACAGTGTGGGAGTTGAGCATGAAAGACATTATTGACATGTCGCGTCACAGAGGTTATTTCATTGACCAATCACAGTCGCTGAACCTCTTTATGCAAGATGCCAACTACGCGAAACTCACCTCGATGCACTTCTATGCTTGGAAAAGCGGACTAAAAACAGGAATGTACTACCTGCGCACCAAATCAGCGGTTGATGCGATCAAGTTCACCCTTGATAATAGTAAAAAAGAAGCGCCCGTCGAGGCAGTGGCAGCCACCAAAAGTGCGACAGGTAAAAAACCGGAGCAGATCGCGGTAGAGCCACTAACGCCAGAGGAAATGCGCCAAATGTTAGCGCAAAGCCGCGACAATGAGGACGATGATTGCCTCATGTGTGGATCATAGTTTTTGGTCATTTCGAAAGAGCGAAGCGACTGAGAAATCTCATGGGTAGAACCTTAGATTTCTCACCTACTTTCGAAAGGACTAATACCGACAACGAATTGACATTCTCTTTGCCGAGATTCAATTATAATTGCCATAACACTCGAAAAAGCTCGTACATTACGTACGGGCTTTTTCACTACATATAAGGAAACGATGAACGACATTTGGATTACCGATGATATGTTGGCCAGCAAAGGCAAACGTTTTGCCAACTATATTGTAGACCGTATAGTTTTTCTAGGCCTTTTCATGGGATTCTTCTTTGTGCTAGGCTATATCACAGAATTAACAGGGGGAGATACAGCCAGACTGGTATACGAACTAGAAAATGTAGGCCCCATTGCCGATCTCATCATCTCATCCTTACTGTATGCCTTGTTTTATTTCATGTTTGAAGGTATCAGCAAAGGAAGAACGATTGGTAAGTACATTACTAAGACTAAAGTGGTAGATCAGCAAGGCAATGAACTCACCTTGAACGCCTACGCTGCGCGTTCGATCTCCAGAATCATTCCCTTCGAACCGCTTTCTTGTTTAGGCAACACAGGAAGAGGATGGCATGATAGCCTATCCAATAGTTTTGTGATCGACATTGATAAATTTGAGCGGCAGAAACAATTGAAGTCTGATCTGGAAGCGTTGGGTCAAACTCAAGAGTGATTATTCGGCCTTCATCAAATCATCTGTGCCTAAAT